>CAZPAP010000008.1:0-28449 GCA_964584725.1 uncultured Gammaproteobacteria bacterium | reverse complement strand
ATGCGCTCTTCAGCTCATTCAACTTATGGCATGAGTCGGCCAAGGATATTTGGGTCGCTACCTGGAATTCCCTGGACGGACGGCGGATAGAATATACGAAACTCTTGTTTTTGAACACTAAATTTTTTAGGGACATCAAACTGCTTGGCGCCGAGGCCATGGTGATGAAAAAATTCCGGCAAGCCGGAGCCAATGTGCTCTTACGCTTCAAAAAAATATCTTTGACCAGCGCGCGCAACCGCACGCTGCTTGCCTTGGTCCATGGGCTTACTTACGGCACTGTTCTGCTGATTCTTGGGAAGCAGGCGTTTGAAGGCCCGGCCATGCTTGCCGTCCTTTATGTTTCCATCAACCTCTTCGGCATGATGGGCGATGCTCTTTCTGGAATCTCCGGCTCGTTGAGTACCATCCGCACGGACATGGAAATCATGGCTTACATAAACAGACTGCTCAAAACTCCGGTTGAACCTACGAGCGGTTTGCGACTCCCAAAAAACAAAATGGAGATAAGGTTCGAGCATGTCTGCTTCCGCTATCCGGATGCCAAACAAAATGCGCTTGACGATTTAAGCTTAACTTTCAAGGAAGGAGAGCATCTGGCGATCGTCGGTGAGAACGGAGCAGGCAAAACCACTTTCATGCGGTTGCTTTCGGGCTTGGAACACCCGACCAGCGGACAGATCCTGATAAACGACAAGCCTCTCAAAGATTACCATCCCCTTGAATGGCGGGATGCCTTCCATTCCATGCTGCAGGATTCTGACCTTTACCAGGATTTCGTAGAAGACAATTTGAATTATGGGAAACCTGCAACCAAATCGCGTTCCGGCTTCAATTTGCTTTCTGCAGTCAAGATCGCAGGCTCGGATACGGTGATCGATTCCCTGCCCCAAGGCTATAAGACTTTTTTGGGCGACTGGGCTGCACCTCCGGGCATAGTTCCACATCAGGTTTCCGGCGGCCAGGCACAAAGGCTCATCATCTCGCGTTCCTTGATCCATGGCGGGCGTATCCTGGCTTTTGACGAGCCGACCTCAGCCATGGACGCCAATGCTGAAATGGGATTTTTCGAACGCTTGCTTGAGGCTTCGGGCAAACGCGGCCTGATCTTCATATCCCATCGCTTTTCGACCGTGCGCCGCGCCGACAGGATCATTGTTTTCCATAATGGAATATTAGAAGAGCAAGGCTCGCACCATGAGCTTGTCCAAAAACACGGCAAATATGCTGAGCTCTACAATCAACAAGCTCAGTGGTACTCCTGATTATTTCGCCCTCTCCACGTACTCGCCTGTCTCAGTGTTGATCACGACTGTATCGCCTTGGTTGATGAAAAGAGGAACCTGGACCTCAAAGCCGTTATCGGTTTTTGCTTCTTTCGTGACATTGCCGCTGGCCGTATCGCCTTTGACCGCTGGCATTGTCTCTGCAATCACGAAATTCATTTTGCGCGGCACCTGCAAAGCGATCGCCACTCCGTCATGGATGGAAATATTCACTTCCAAGCCTTCACGCAGATATTTGGCCTGGTCGCCGACGTCTTCGTCTGACATGGTGACCTGCTCATAGGATTTGGAGTCCATGAAAGTATAGCCGGTCGCATCATGGTAAAGATATGACATGGTGTGATATTCCAGATCAGCCATCTCAATGTTTTCGGAAGTCTTGAAAGTCGTTTCCAAAGTCTTGCCGGTCTTGGCATTCTTGATGCGGGTGCGCACAAAAGCCGCGCCCTTGCCCGGGTTTACGTGCTGGAACTCGGTCACGATCCAAAGCTCTCCGTTCTGGATAATTACCACGCCTTTTTTGATTTCGCTTGTTGATGCCATACGAATTACGAATCTGTATACGAATATACGAATTGGTTTATAAAGTGGCTGTATTATTAACCAGACGACCATTCCAGTCAATAGTATGTTGAAGTCTCCCTTAGATAAGGGAGAATCAAAGAGGAATAAAATCCCCCGTGAGGGGGACTTGTTTTACATGCCTTGGACCTGGTTGCTCTGGGCTGCGTTATCTTGAGCTGGAGGCTCAACCGGGGCAGGTGTTGGCTCTGGCATAGGCTCCGGGGCCGACATCGGCTCGGGCATAGGCGCTGGCATTGGTTCAGCTGCTGGAGGCGCCTGGACTGGCATCGAGCTTGGCTCAACTGGAGCAGCAGTAGGTGCTGGGGCAGCCGCCTGAGTTGAAGATGCTTTATCCCCTCCAAATAACCATGAGAAAAACGACATACTCGTATAAAAATAAATTAACCTTGTTTGAAAATTAACACTTGCCCAGGTTTTAGGCAAGCTAACCTGCTGATACTTGGCTTAATAGACGCTCAAGCTGGCCATTTAGGCTGATTGGCTTCATGCCCAGGATTTCTTCTTTGCATTGGACTTCGGGCACGGAAAAAAGCAGATAAATCGGCTTCCTTAGGTGGAAAGCCAAGCCCATTTCCAAAAGAGTATTTGTCCCGATGTAATCCTCAATATCATTTTTTGGATAGTTCAGGATCAGCACTGCATCTGACCACTCGATTTTATTGAAATGATCGCGCATGCACTCTTCTTTGCGATCCCAAATCCAACTGATATCTTCACCGCAAGATTTCCTTAACTCATAATATTCTTTGACCAAAATCGCATTCCCCTGTTCGTCCTTGACCACTGTCGGCGGCAAATCAACCTCATGTCCTGCGGCTTCGAGTCGAACCTTAACTTCCAGCATTTTGTCATGGAAAGCAATACTGCCGCAAAGCGTGAGTTTCATAGGAGATATTTAAGCATATCAGATAATTGCAATCAAAGAAAAACTCCCACAAAGGGAGTTTTTCATCTGGAGCGGGTAGGGGGAATTGAACCCCCCTCTAATGCTTGGGAAGCACTCATAATAGCCACTATACGATACCCGCAATATGATTTGAAAGAGGGTGAGTAGTTTACCCTGAGCGAAGTCGAGCTCAGCTCGACGAAGCCGAAGGGATACCCGCGGACTAGTCTGATTTTACGAACAGTATAGATAAGTGAGAGCCCAGTGTCCAGCTTGACATTATTATCAAAAAGGCCTAAGTTTTTGCCAACACATAGGAGGTTGTACCATGAAAGCATCGATGATCCTTCTCGTTTGTTCCTCTCTCGTATTGATGGCCTGCGGCCCTGAGACATTCATCACTCGGGTGCCGTCCGGGTCTACCCGCGCGACGCCGCAAGATGATGGCAGCAAGCCCGTGGTCTGCTTTGTCGGGGAGACGACCTGCATCAAAGGCGTGTTCTACGAATGTTACAATGTCACAGGTGAATGCGATTGCAAGAACAAGGACTCGCACGCCTGCGGAATCGTGGCCCCCAAGGTCACTTCCAGCACTGGGGCTGTTGACATCAAGTCCGTGGACCTCGCGGCCATCGAAGACACGCTCCAGTGTTCTACGAACTGGAAGGCAACGCCCGGCGAAAAGTCCGGAGCCATGTGGCACCGCTCTGCTGAAAAAGAAGAAGCATGTTCTTTCGTCGGATCCAACTGACCCACCCCTCCGCCAAGATTCTCAAGGCGGCTATTTTATTTGCTGAATCTTTCTCTGCTCGGCGACCGCCGCATCCGGAACATTTGTGATGATCGCTTCAATACCTTTCATGCCCGATAGCTTTCGCATAAAATCGCGGTCATCCACGGTCCAAACCCAAAGCGGTAAACCAGCCCGCAAAGATCGCCAGTGAATTCCTGATTTCAAAAGATGAAAATTGATGGCCAAAAAGTTCGTCCTAATCCGGCGAGCGCGGCCCATGGGGAATATTTCTTTAAGACGCGCAACAGGATATCGAAGTCCGCGCACTCCACCTTGTCCCAAAAGAAGCCCGCAACGGATTTGATTGGCGTATTTATTTTTTATGCGTTCAATCGAGCTCTCATTAAAAGTCGTGACAACAAAAGAGTTAGTCGAACAATTTGCGAGGAGTATTTCCATGACTTCAATCTCATATCCCTCTTCTTTGAGTTCCACATCAAATTTTATCTTTCCTGCTAGGTGCGAAACTACGTCTTTCAAGGTCGGGATTGCATATCCAATCCGAGAGGAGGCTGTGACCAGCTCCTCATAATTTGAAGAGTTAATATCATACCCGCCGACTTTTTCGTCGTGGTGGATAATCAAGACACCATCCACAGAGCGCCGTACATCGAACTCAACATAATCAGCGCCTTGCTCAACAGCCAAATCAAAAGCCTCTAAAGTATTTTCATGGCGCTGTCTGGATGAACCGCGATGAGCCACAATATAAGGTTTCATGAGCTTATATTAAGCGAAAAACTGGGGCGAGTCCAACACGCCAGGCTTGACATTTTCATAAAAATAGTGTATATTCCCTTCAATTCGTTCTTTAGGTCTTCGTCCTCGACCTAGCCTCCATGAAGCAAGATCACCCCTAACCCGGAGGCATGTCATGCAAAGCAAGCGCAGTCCGCAAGAGGCCGAAGAACACTGTCGTCAACTCGCAGTTGAAACAGAAAAGGAGCTTCACGAGCTGGATGAGTCTATCCGGCAAATGGCTCTGAGGACCGAGGAGCGAAACTTCACGTTAGACCAACTTACCTGGCAGAGTTGCTGGGGCACTGAAGACCCTGACGAAGAAAAATAGGGTTCATGCCCGACCACAGCGTCTCAGACCATCTGAATCAGGATGGTCTTTTTGTTTGCGCAAATCTCTCCCCTGCTGAGAACGGCAGAATTTCATTGATTGATTTTGAGTCGGTCAGCAACATCACGAGGCGCTCCACGCCAAAAGCGATTCCAGCTGCATTGCCCATGCCAGGCAAAGCCTTGATGAAGTCTTCATCGATGGGCCAAGTCTTTTTGCCTTTGGATTTTCTGAGATCTTGTTCTTCCACAAAGCGTTGACGCTGTTCGTCTGGGTCGCACAGCTCGGCAAAACCATTGGCCAGCTCCAAAGCTCCCATGTAAAACTCAACGCGGTCTGCCCAGCGCGGGTCGTCAGCTGATTTGCGCGCCAAGGATGCTTGGCTCACGGGATAGCGATACAAAAAAGTCGGCTGATCCTGCCCTAGCTTCTCCTCGATCTGAGAGAGGAATATCTTAAAATAGATATCATCCCAATCATCATCAGGTGTCACGGACTGATTGAATTTTTCTACAGCGACTTTAGCCATAGCGTCCCGATCACCCAGCAGTGACGCCAGTTCTACATCTGCATACTCGCGCCACGCTTGTTCAACTGTGAGTCGACGGAAGCTCCCCTCTCTTGAACTTAAGAGAGGGGTCGGGGGTGAGTTATGTGCCACGAATTTAACTAAATTTTCCGTATCATCCATCAACTCGTTGACACCTGCGTCGCGGCGGTACCATTCAAGCATCAAAAACTCCGGGTCGTGCGAGCCGTCCCAGGGTTCATTGTTCCTAAAGCACGGGCCAAGGTCATAAATCTTATCCATGCCAGCACCAAGCAGCTTTTTCATGGAATACTCGGGTGAAGTGATCAAAGCCGCCTCTACCTCGGCCTGCCCGCCGGAGCCTTGGCGAAGGTGGGTCCAGAAAGGCTCCAAATAGGGCTCTTGGCCAGGCAAACCCACCAAGCGCGGGGTATGCATCTCTAAAAAGCCCTGGTTATCGAACCATTGGCGTATAAGGTGTATGATTTTAGAGCGCTCTTTAAGCTTTTCTATGTCCATGGGCACATCTTGACAAAATCCCGGATTTCTGCCAAGGTATGCCATCGTCCGAGCTAAGCTCGGCAACCCGCTCCCACCACCACTAGAAAGGATTACACCATGGGTTCCCTTCGCCCAAACACGCCCGCGCAAAGCGGATGCCTCACTCAACAGATTGGCCGGCCCCTGATGCTTGGGCTCGAAGTCCAGGAGGCCTACTGCAAGATAGTAGGCATCTTGGGCAAATACCCCAATCTCTGTTCTTCGATCGTGCCGTTCATGTCCCTGCCCTGGGACTATGCACCGGATATGGTTCTCCGGATCTGCTTGGCCGTGACTGCACTTGCCCCATCGCGCGCCCCGGCTGCAGCCTGGGATGAGATCCTGGAATACGCTCAGGACTTGGACTTGGATGGCTGGCCCGAACTCCTTGATGCTGCCACCATGGCTCTGAAGATGTCTTCGTCAGACTACGATGAACTAGTCCAGGCCTTCAAAGAACTTGATCGCCTCTCCCTCAGAAGCTAGATCCGCAAGGATCCTTTTTTAATTAAAATAAGTAGAGGCGTTGCAATGCAACGCCTCTACTTATTTTTTGTTTTATTGGTTGGCGTATTGCTCGACTTCCGGTGTGACGACCACGAGTTCGACTCCTGCCAGTTTGAACAAGTCCCTGGATTCGCTGGCCGCATGATATTGCTTTTCGCAGACCACGCGCTTGATTCCGCAATTCACGATGGCTTTGGCGCAAGTATAGCAAGGCTCGAATTTCCCATAGATCGTGGCGCCGTCAATCGCGACTCCATAGCGGGCCGCATTGCAAATGGCGTTTATCTCCCCATGGGACGTGCGGATGCAATGCTGGGTCACGGTCCCGTCTTCATGAGTGACCTTGTTCAGCTGATGGCCTTCATCATCGCAATGCGGCATGCCGATCGGCGAGCCCACATACCCGGTCGCGAGGATGCGCTTGTCTTTGACGAGCACCACGCCGATGCGCCCGCGGTCGCAAGTGCCGCGCTTGCCGACTGTGCGCGCGATCTCCAAAAAATACTCGTCAGTCGTCGGCCGGATGTGCTTCTGTTCGTCTGTCATATTAAAGTCACAAGTTACAAGTTACAAGAGTAAACTTGGTTAATGAATAATTAAAAAACACGGACTTTAAATCCGTGTTTTTATTTATTATCTAACGATGTAAGGCAAGAGCGCCATGAAACGTCCGCGCTTGATAGCCGTAGCTAACTTGCGCTGGTGCCACATGCACACTCCGCTCCTTTTGCGCGGCACGATCTTGCCGAATGAGGAAAGATAGCGGCGCAAAGTGTTCGTATCCTTGTAATTGATGGCTTGGACGTTTGCGTGGCAAAACGAGCAAGCGCGTTCACTTTTTTGCATAATAGTTTAAAAGGGTATGTCTTCGATCCTGATTTCCTGTTCTCCCATGCCTTGGTCTACAGGCGGCAGCGTGTCTGAAGGAGAGCTTGGGGCTTTAGGCGCAGGGTTGCTCCCACCGGCTGGCGGGCGGTCAAGAATAATCATGTTCTCGGCCACAATCTCGGTGCGCTGGCGCTTTTGGCCATCCTGAGTTTCCCACTCTCGCGTCTGCAACCTGCCTTCTACATAGACCTTGCGGCCCTTGGCCAGATACTGCGAGCAAATCTCTGCCAGTTTGCCCCAGGCAACAACAGGGTGGAATTCGCTCCGCTCCTGCTTTTGTCCGTTCTGGTCGTTCCACTGGGAAGAGGTCGCGACCGAGAAGTTGCAAACGCTTTGGCCATTGGTCGTATTGCGCAGCTCCGGATCCCGGGTGAGGTTCCCGATGATCTGGGCGCGGTTCAGGCTCATTGACATACTTTAACTAGAATCAAGAACAAAGACGAAAGAATAAAGAAACTTCTTTAGTCTTTTTTCTTTTTTCTTTTGTCAAATTATTAATTATTAATTGTTAATTTAGTTCGTGTCTTCCTTAAGCGCAGCGTCGATCTTGCGATCCAGCTCGTCTGTGCTCAGGCTAATCAACTCGGGTTCGCTTTGTGCAGGTGCTGTTTCTGACTTGACCGGCTCTTCATCCTTTTTCTCGAGCTCGGCAGCAGCCTTGGCATCATCGGATAATTTGCCCTTTTCCAGTGCGCGCTTGCGCTTGGCGCGATCGTCCTTGGAAGAACCTTCAACGACCACTTCCTGGAATTGTACCAGATTGAATTCAGATCCGCCCGCTTCCTCGGCCAGCAAGATCAAGTGCCTGGTCACGCTCTCGTGGATCCTCAAGGCCTCGTTGATCTTGGCGATTGCCAAAGGATCGGCCTCAAAGTTCACCAGCACGTAATGGCCGTGGCGCACTTTCTTTATTAAATACGTCAGCTTGAATTTTCCCAACTTACGGCTTTCCTTTGGTATGGCGCCGTATTTCTGGAGCAGAGATTGGATCTCGCTCTCGATTTTTCCGACTTCCTCATCCGTGAGGGTGGCCGAAATTATATAGAGAAGTTCGTATGTTCTCATAATTTGGTAGCATGTCTCCTTATTTAGGAGATGCCCCTTAGCTTTAGCGGCGGGGCATTGGCCAGCTAGCCTTAATTTATTAGGCCTATACCTTAAGGAAAAACGCGGATTTAGTCAAGGTCTTGGGGTATTAAAAAGACCCCGAGGTGGGGGTCTGAGGTTTTGACTAGGTTCAGCCGCCGATGCCAGGCATGGCCGCTGTCTTAGTCACAGTGTTTTGGGGCTTTCTGCACTCAGTGCCCTGGCAGTCGATCAAGAGCCTGGGCGAGCCAAACTCGTCTTGCACCCTCTCGTCTCCGACTGACCAGACAAGAGGTACATTGATCGCTTCATGCAAGCAGTAGATGTCGTTGCGGCCAGTGACTTCGAAGGAGAAGTGTCTCTCCCCCCTCAGCCGTCGCGTGCCGACTTCCATGAGTGAGCTCCTGAAGAATCCACTCAGGATTTCATCGGGCATGCTGCCGAAATCCATCGGCGGCGGGCTGCTCGGCCGCGGCGGAATCGTATCGGACACGTCCTTGGAGATCGGCGGCAAAACTGCCATCCGAGGATGGGTCAGCTGCTCGTCAGCTGGCAGTGCCTCGCTCAAGGTCGGAAGTGGGTCGCGAACCCACGGTTCGTCGCTTTCCACATAGGTCTTGAGTACATCTTCTTCCACGGGTCTCTGCGGCTCGCTGACTTGGATGTCAGGATCTTGGTCCGCGTAAGGCCCAAGAGCAGTCTCGACTCTTTTGACAAGACTGGTGAATACAGAATCATGCTTCGCTTGAGGAGGTTCCTCAGGCGTGAGTTTACTGTCTTCGGTACTGCTCAAGACATCTGCAGATTTCTCTGCAGTATCAGGGTCTCCAGCTGGAGGATCCTGGGCAAGCTTCATCGCGGAGTCCGCGGTTTGCGACAAACGATCCCGCACGAGATCGCCGTAGTTCTTTTCGGTTTGGCAAGTGTGAGAGCTCACACTGGTCAAAAGCAGTTTATTGCGTCCTTCCAGCTCCTGGTTCTCACGAACCAAGCGCACATTGGTTGCAACGACCTCTTCCAGGTCGCCTTCAAGTCTCGTTATCTCGCGTTTCAATGCTACGTTTGCGGCTTGCTTGGCCGCAGCATCGTTCGCGACTTGCACTTGTTGATTTTGCAGCTCGTCGATTCGGGCGTCCCGATTGGAAAGAGTTTCCTCTTTGGAGCTGACTTCGTCCCGAAGCCGCTGGATCGTTTCCTCGTAGCCTCGAACCGAGACTGCGACGACTTGAGGCGTACTTCCGTTCTGTACGAGCTTTGCCTCAAGCTCAGCGATCTTAGCATCCTTCTCTGCGACCAAGGTCTTGCACCTTTCCTCGGCCTGAGCGGCGCGCAGGTTAGCTGCAATGACTTCAGCGCCATCAAGGCCAGGTGTGGTCGTCGCGGGTTTGCGCCTCAGCTCATCGAGCTGACTTTGCAGTTCCCGCACCTGCTCCTCAGCACCAGTCTGATTGGTCTTGGCTTGTTCAGCTCGTGCTTCGGACGCGGTTCGGCTCTGGATGATTTGCCCGACTTCCTTTTCCAGGCCTTCAAACTTCTCCTGGACCTGATTGCGCTCGCCCGTGACCTTGTCCAAACTCCTCTTGAGCTGATCGATCTTGCTCCCCAAGGTCTCGATTTCTCCGGCCTTGGCACAGACATCGAACTCAAGGTTCTGGATGCGCTCTTCAACCGCAGTCACGTCCCCTGTCGGCACGATCGTGCTGGCTTGCGCGAGCTTGGCTTCGAGATCAGCGACCTTGGTCTTGAGACCAGCAACCTCAGCATTTGCCGCAACGAGCTTGTTAGCCAGGTTCTCGTTGTCCTTGGCCAACTGGCTGCTCGGCGGCTGAGTAGGCTGTGACCTTTGCTCATTGAGCCTGGCCCTGAGCTCGTCGTTCTTCTTGGCCTGCTTATCCAATCCGATCTGAAGGCTTGCACATTTCGTAGTCAGAGCCACGTTGGTGTGGTCGTACTGTGCCTCGAACTTTTTCAGAGCCTCGTCATGCGCGGCCTTGATCTCAACAGCCTTCTTCTCGAAGTCAGCTGTTGCTTGAGCCAGCTTTTTCGCATACTTGGCCCGCGTGGAGACGAAGTGCTTGGCGATCATCCTCAGGACCTTGCGGGAACTGAACAAGACGAAGAGCACAAGCAGAACGATTGCCGCGGTCAGGGCAGTGAAAAATCCAACGCCCTGAGTCTGCTGCGTATTCTGTTGCTTGGGCTGTTCCTTGGGTTCGACCGCGGGCGCAGAGGATGCACTGGCCACAGGAGTCGTTGTCGCTGATGGCTGAGTCTGCGGAGGCGTAGACTGCGACTGATTGTCAGTCGAAGAGATGGGCGCTGCTTGCGCAAGCGCTCCGATTCCCAACTTCTGGCAATTCGCGAGCACGCCGCGTACGAGAATGTCCGGATTCGGAGCAGTTCCAAGTACGTTGCAAGCTGATGCGCTCAGCTTCTCCAGCTTCTCGGTGTAGGTGAGCAGCCTGGAACGCGGAACCTCGATGATGGCAATGCTGTCGTTCGCTGGCGCGGCAAAATAATTCACCAGGCCATTGGGGCAGTACTGCTTTTCTTCCGCATCTGCGTCAGGCGAGGGCTTGCCCGCGAGAACGCAGCCGCGCATCACAGTGTGGCGAACCTTTACGCCAGCCACTTCGCGGTCCTTGTTCGCTTCAAAGATGTTGCGGAGCTGTTCTTGCATGGGCAAGGGCTTGCCAGCTTCGTTGAGGACCGGAAAGGTCCGTACCAGTTCGCGCAGATCGCAGTATGGATGGAATGCCACCCGATACATGCTCTCTGTCTGCGCCAGCTTGGTCACACACGGCTTCTCAGGATTGGGGTCGCTCTTGACCCGCTGTGCCCATGCCGCCCGCGGCAGCATGATCAGCACCAAAAACGTGGAGATCGTTGCGGCCGCTTTGAACCAGCGCGGCCATGAGAATGACGACGTCACCGGTCCGTTGGGTTTGCGCGACATGGGAAACTCCTTTCTAGAGTCTAGTGTGTCGATGTGCCACACAAGATTACCCTGTGCGATAGCATTAGCCCACCATATTAATAGCCCAATGTCAACTGTTCTATCGCTCAGATTACTGCTAAAATCAGGTTCATGAACCAATATTTTACTATCTTCGGAATACAGCCCGAACTCAGCTTGGCCGAATTATTGTCTGTTGAGCCAAATTTGAAGAATCTGCGCTTTGCTGGTTCAAAAGCTATTGTATTTGAATCCGAGGCTTGGGACTCAAGTGCCATGATGGAGCGTTTGGGCGGCACAGTTAAGCTCGGCCAAATTGTCTTAGATACGACTTTGAATGCTCTGGATGTTGAACAGGTCACAAAATTGATTTCAGCGCGATCAGACCAGAACAAAAAAATCCAATTCGGTTGGACAGTCTTCGGCACCAAGCAGAACCAAAAACTGGAAAACTTTCCATTGAAAATAAAAAAAGTACTCAAGAGCTTGGGCTTCCCTTCGCGCTGGGTCACGGGCGAAAACAGCCAAGAACTTTCTCCGGCTGCTGTCGCCAAATGCAAACTCACGGAAAAACCAAATGCGGACGTATGTGTTTTCGTGATCAAGGACCGCGTGCTCATCGGCTTCACTTCAAATGTGCAGGATGCTGATGCCTGGAGCTTGCGCGACTATGGCCGGCCATGCCGCGATGATGCGAACGGCATGCTTCCGCCCAAGCTGGCGCGCATGATGGTGAATCTTTCGCAGACAAAGGATAAGGCCGTAATCATTGATCCATTCTGCGGCTCTGGCACGATACTAATGGAAGCCGGTTTGACTGTTGAGGCGAATAAGATCATAGGCAGCGACATCAGCGAAAAGCAGATCGAAGATACGAAAAAAAATCTGGAGTGGCTTGAAGAAAAAAATATTTTAAATAAAAAAACCATTTCAAAAGTGGAAGTGTTCGTCGCTGATGCCAGAAAAATTTCTGAGACCATCAAGCCAGAGTCTGTTGATGCGATCGTGACAGAGGGCTGGCTTGGGCCGGCATTGCACGGCCATGAATCGCCAACACAAATCAAAAAAAATACAGAGCAGATTCAAGCGCTTTGGGCAGACTCGCTTAAAGAACTGAAAAAGATACTGAAGCCGCAGGGCAAAGCAGTCATCATTGTGCCTGAATTCAAAACTGCCAGCTTGGCCACTAAAGTCGACATTACAAGAACTCTCCAAGAGTTGGGCTTTGAAATCCTAAAACCAGCGGAACAATGGGGTGTTTCTAGCCTTTCCTACGCCCGCCCCAACCAATTTATTACTCGACATATCCTTGTTCTTGGGCTTAAATAGGCTTGACGAGAACTGAAATCTGAGGTTAGATGGACCGTTCAGTACTGGTCCGTCCTTTCCCAACCAACAATGGAGGTGCCTAATGTCATCGGACAAGCCAACTAGGGCAACTCCGGGGCAGGCCAAGGCTAGCTCCGGTTCATTCGAACAAATCTTTCCGGAAGGATCCATAATCGACCTGAGGGATGAAGAAAGCACACCTATGTGCTGCCTGATCCTGCAGGGCCAAGTTGCGGCCGAAATTCTTGATGGTACGGTCTTGATCGATATCTTGAGACAAGATGAGGCCTTCAACGAGCAGTATGCGTTCTCGGATTTTCGAGGCGAAAACAAGACCACCTACAGGGCTTTGACCAAATGCGCGATCCGCGGCTTTGACCGCAAAACAGTCGTCGCCGGGGAAAACCAACCTTCGGTCAGGGAACTGTACAGGGCGATCATGCGCACCCGGATCAGGCAGAGCATTGATATCCCAAGGAACCTATCCAGGACAATCCTGGGAATGCGCCGCGAGTTCATTGAGCTGGAAGCCGAAAAAAGTCAGGAACTTGCAGCCACCACCGAGCAGATGGTGAGTGCGCAGGACAGTCTTGAGGCTGCTCGCGCATCATCCTTCAGTCTCACGCGCGAACTCCAGGATTACAAGAATCTTACTTCTACCCTGGAAGAGCGAATGAAGAGCCGAGCTCATGAGTTCACTTCCAAAGCCAGCGAAGAAACGCAAAAGGCCGAGGAAGCTCTGCAACAGATCAAAGCGCATCAGCGCAAGATCGCCCTGGCTTTGGAACGGATTTCAAGAAACAATCCAGAGCTGGTCCTTGATGCCACGACCTTGAGCCTGTTGGTCGGCGAAGACCCGCCCAACATGACTCAGCCGCCGCCGCGCAACCAGGTTGAAGATGAGGATGACTTTGACAAGGTCTTTTCCGAGGCTGCGAGCGAGGCTGATACAAAGCCTAGCCGCACTCTGATTCCGGAGTCTGGCGTGCCGAGTTCAACCCTGAGGCCGCGTGTGGCAGATGGTTGGCAAAGGCAGCAGCCGATTGTCGCTCCTCCATCTTCCAAAAGGCAACCGCCGCCATTGGCCACCAAGCACCCAGCCCTCCCTCTGCCTCTGCCAAGAGCAGAAGATGATGGCTACGAAGATGTGGATGATGAGGAGCTGGCGTCAATTCGCCCTGCTCCGCGCTTGCCCTTGGTGCATCCTGCCAATATTGGTCAACCCAAGATCTCTGCCGCCCAACCAGCAGATGACCTTCGGACCACTAAGCCGCAGTTCAGCGCATTCAATCTGGCAGACCTGAGAAAGCAGGCCCAGCTGATCAATCAGCCAGGCTCAGTCCCGCAACAACAAACAAAGCCGATTGACCAGTTGGACTCGGTACCGCCGCCGCCTTCCTCGACCCCTCTTTACCGAGCCCCGATCCAACAAGGCCCGTTTGAGACCACCAGAGCAATGGATCTGTCTGCCTTCCGCCAGCAAGCTGCTGAAGAAGATCGTGAAGCCGCGGACCTGGAGGCAGATCTGGATGACACGTCGTGGGCTGACCGCGATTCCCAGGTCACTGGCCAACTGGATGACTGGAAAAAAGACAAAAAAAGCGACCACTAGGTCGCTCTCGCCCGTGAAACTACATCACGGGCTTTTTTATTCGCTTCGCTCGTACGAATTACTAATCTGAACGAATATACGAATTCGTACATTCGCATACAAATTCGTAATTCGTAGAACAATTCTAATTAATTAAACTTCTGGATACACTTTTTTTCCTTCCCTGTCGTATAGATAGATAGCCTGAACCGGGCAGGATTGAGCTGCCAATAAAATATCGTCGTCAGATGCGCCAAGCGGATCAACTACAATCGCCTTATTCTCTTCGTCCAACTGGAACACTTTCGGGGCAACAGTCACGCATGGCGCTGCGCCAATGCATAAATCGCGGTCAACTTCGATCTTTACGTATCTTTTGCTCATAATGTGCCTATTCTACGGAAAAGGCCTGAGAGCGTCAACCTAAAGCAAATATTAAAAAAGCCCCGCAAAATGCGAGGCCCGAAAGATTCATTGACTCAGCCCGAGGCTTGAGGCATGAGCGAAAGTGCCCGTCCACTTCCCGCACCTGAACACAGCCAGTCGGAAACCAGGTGGATCTTGGACACGTCCGCGTCGCCTACCAAAGCCATCAGGTCCTGGTCAGCACTAAGCAGAGTCGAAGAACAGACAAAAGCATTCAGATCATTAAGCTCAGTGACTGTCTCTACCTTATAAGCAAGCTCCCCCTCCCTGCGCAAACGCTGAGCCCATTCGCGCATGCAGATCTTGGTGCATGCCACCACGAACAGCGAGGGCGCTTGAGCTAGCTGGGATTGAAGTGTATCCAGGTTGGGTTCAAGCCTTGAATAGCTTGACCCAGTGCCAAAGGGCACGACATCAGAGGATATGTTCGGCGGCGGGAGAGATTCTGCACTTTTCTGTCCCACGTACGCCATGCACAACATGCGGCTCAGATAATCCATGGCAAGTGCGACTTGCTTCTGGATAGGCAGCTCAGCAAAGCCACTCGGCTTCTTCTGAAAACCTTCTGGCATCTCTTGGCCATACAGTACGTCAAAGAGTCCTTGCAGATATTGAGCAAGCGTATCGCGCTCCTTCTTGTGCGCGCGCTTTTCTTCGAACAATTCAGCAAAACGTTCTTCGGGCGCTTGCGCGTCCGGGGAAGCCTCAAGCTCAGTCACACGCTGAGTCTTTTCTTCAAGCTCGCGATCAAGCTTTCTGATTTGCCCGACCTGGCCTGAACGCGCTGTCTCCAGGCCGGATATCTGCTCCTTCTGGAGTTCAACATCAGCTTCAAGCTGAGCTTTTTCCATGCTCAACATTCCGTTCAAGGCTCTGAGTTTTCCGATTTCATCTTTCAAGTCATAGACGTCGTTTTGCAACGCCTTAGCCAAGAGAGCATCCGTAGCATGAAGAATCTCAAGCTCAGCGATGCGCGTCTCGAGCTTCTTTTTCTCGTCCTCACGCTCTGCAGCTGCAGCGTCTTGCAGCTTACGACGCTGATCGTTCTCGTTTCTGATATCCAGATATCGTTTCCGCCAATCCTCGATTGCAGCATATGGGTCTGTGAACTCGCCACACAAGACTTTTACAGGCTTGAGATTGCGGCGGGCGCGCACAGTACCAACCGTGCCGCCAACTCCCCAAATCGCGAAGAGGCAGCACACAGCAAACAAGAGATGGAACCAGCGCCCTTTTTGGGCGTCAGGCTCAAGCTCATACAGCCGGGTATTTGAGGCAGCCAGAGCAGAACTAAGATCAGCGATGCGCTGATCTGATTTTGCCCGCTCCTCGCTCTGAATGGCCTGAAGAGCAAGATCGTGCTTCTCTTCTTTCTCTTGCTTCTGTTGCTCTGCGGCTGCGGCGCGTGCTTTGATCTCCTGCTTTTCCGCGGCTGTAAGCTCGCGGTCAACAGGGATGAAGATCTTGGCGCCAGCCACGGCAAAATAGTGCATCAAGCCGTCCGGACAAATGGAAAGCTCGTCTGCGTCAGCATGTTGGTCTGGATGGCCAGGCCTCAGGCAATGACGGATTACGCTCCGTGGATAGGAAACACCATCTTCTTCGCGCGCCTGGTTGGCCGCATAGATGGAGCGGCGCTGGATCTGGACTGGAAAAGGCTTGCTCGTTGCCGGGTCAATCTGCGGAAAAGCATTGATGACCACTGACAAGTCGCAGTTCTGACGCAAGATCACCATTGTCCCCATAATGTCCTGTGACACTGGGGTCATGCAGGGGTGGCCTCTGCCCTGGGGCTTTGGCTCTGCCATGGCGCTTACTGACATGATCAGCGCGCCAAGCAATACGAGAAGGCTCCAAAACGATTTCGGGTTCATGACTCCTCCTATGTCTGACGCGAGATCCGCGTGTTTTAGCACAAATTTTCGAGGTCCTGGGTATACTGTATACAAAAATAGCGAAACGTCAATCCTTAGGCTCCGAAGTACTTTTCTTTATAAAACCTGATCAATTGCTCGACTTCTGGGATGCAGGCGGGGTCCCCAGTACCGACCTTGGTTTTCTGCTGTACCTTTTCCAAAGTATCAGCTCCATCTAAGACAGCGTGCTCAATATCCTGATCAGTAATCTTCAAAACATGATCAATGACCCTGCCGGTTTCGATTTGGATTTTTTCCGGCTGGCCAGAGCGGCGATAATAATCATTGATCGCGCCGCGCAAAGCCTTGTCGCCCAAAACCGAACAATGGATCTTGCGCGTAGGCAAGCCAGAAAGACGCGAGACAATGTCTTGCGGCTTAAGTTTCATAGCATCTTCCAGTTTCATGCCCTTCTTCTCTGTGACCATGACAGACATCATGGATGTGGCGGCAATGGCTGAAGCACAACCGAATGTCTTCCATTTCAAATCAATGATGCGGTCTGTTTTTTTATCGACTTTTATCCAAACTTTCATCACGTCTCCGCAAGCCGGCGAACCGACCATGCCCATGCCATCTGCTTTATAGCCCTTTTCGTTTTCCATGAAGTTCTTGGGATGGAAAAAATGGTCCTTGACTGTCTTGGAATAAAAACTAGCGTCCTTGCCAGGCCGATTGGGTACTACGTCTACATGTTTATTGGATGATTTCATATTAGTTGCAAGTTTCAAGTATCAAGTTACAAGAGTGCTCTTGTAACTTTTGACTTGTGACTTGGTACTTTAAAAATGTTTCATGTCTAAACTGACCGGGCTCATCTTGCGCAAGCGCTCAACAATGCCTGGCATGATCTTTATCACATAATCAACGTCTGCCTTGGTGGTGGATTTGCCGAGCGAAAACCGAAGAGAACCATGAGCTGCCTCGTAAGACATGCCCAAGGCCAGAATCACGTGCGAAGGATCAAGCGAACTTGAGGCGCAAGCAGAACCGGTTGAGCATTGCACGCCTTTAGCGTCCAAATACAGCATGGAAGCCTCACCCTCAATGTCCATGAAAGAAATATTCACGTTATTAGGCAAACGTTTTTCTGCGTGGCCATTCAATCTGGTTTTTGGAATGCGAAGCAAACCCTTGATCAAGCGGTCGCGCAAAAACTCCAAGCGCGCCACCTCATCGTCTTTGTGGGCAGATACCAGCTCAAGCGCTTTAGCCAGCCCGATAATGCTCGGCACGTTTTCCGTGCCGGATCTCAAGCCCTTTTCCTGGCCTCCGCCGCGTAGGATAGGCTGGATCTTGGTGTTGCGCCTGACGAACAACAGCCCGATTCCTTTTGGCCCATAGATTTTGCCGCCGTTTAGGGTCAGCAAATCAACATGGAGCTTCTCGACATTAAGGTCAAGATATCCGGCTGACTGGCACGCGTCTGTGTGAAAGTATGGGTAGGTTGATGCATTGGCTTTGCGCCACTTCAAAATCCCCTTCCCGATCTCTTCGATGGGCTGGATAGTGCCAATCTCATTATTAGCATGGATGACTGAAACCAAAACTGTATTTGATCTGATGGCAGCAAGCACTTCTTTCGCATCCACTATGCCATCTGCGCCTGGTTTGATTTTGGTCAGCTCGATCTTGCCTGTTTTTTCCAGATACGCGAGAGGCTCAAGTATGGCGTGATGCTCGATCTCAGTGGTGATGACGTGCGGCTTCTCCTCGCAGCTCGTAGCTCGTAGCTCGTAGCTCGATACTACCCCGAGGATGGCCAGGTTGTCCGACTCAGTGCCGCCAGAGGTAAAGATAATCTCGTCCTCATGACCATTGAGTATATCGGCGATCTTCTTGCGCGCCCGCTTCACGCTTTCTAAAGCTTTTTGCCCGGTTGAATGCAAAGAAGAAGGGTTGGCATATATATTCGAAAAATAAGGAGTCATGGCCTTAAGTACAATCGGATCAACCGGTGTCGTGGCAGCGTGATCTAAATAAATGGGCTTCATATGTCGGATAGCTTGGTTGACTTCAGTGACTTGAGCAGGTCTTTATACAGAAAGCTCCAAAGAGTCTTGGATGAACAGCCGGACGAGACCGGGCAATAGCCGCTGCAGCCAGGCAAACCGACCGGGCCCTCTAACGCCACCAAAATATCCTCGGCCGTTATCTTGTTGGCCGGTTTGGCCAGGCTATAGCCGCCTTTGGCGCCTTGGCGGCCCTTGATCAGGCCGTTGCGCTTAAGCTTCGTGGCTATTTCCTCCAAAAAGCCTTGCGAAAGGTGCATATTGTCCGCGATTTCCTGCAAGCTCAAATACTCGCCTTTGGCTTTGGCGAGTACGGTCATCATTATCATGCCTGCGTGGTTGCAGGCCGAAACCTTAAATAGGCTATTCATATCCTAGTGGATTACTAGGAATAGTATGACAACTGAGCTTTTTTGTCAATATCAGTCGGAAATATCCCCAAAAAATGTTGACACCGATGCGCACCATGCTAGGCTAAAACCATAATTCCTCTAACCCAAACTTATGAAAAAACTATTTATTTCGGCCTTAATCTTGCCGACACTTTTAGCAGCCTATCCAGCTCTGGCCCAAGAGCAACCCAATTATATTGACATTGGGACGCCGACGGCCAACAAGCGCCTGGTAATAGCCGAGGTACGACTCGAAAAGCCAGGATTTATCACGATCCAGCGAGATAAAAACAATGCGCCGGGTCCAATCGTGGCTTTTAGCCAGTATCTTAAAGCCGGAGAAGTGGCGAATGTCAGGACTATCCTGTTTCCCTCAAAAGGCAAAACATATTGGGCCGTCCTACGCGCCGATAATGGCGACAAGAAATTCCAGTCAAAAAAAGATTTGGCTGTGAAAGATGCGACTGGCAATTTCGTCCAAGTCAAATTCACGGTCAACAATGTCAAAATACCACCCCCTGTCGTTAAGCCGGCTATGGCAAATGTAACGATCCAAAACTTCGCTTTCAGCCCTTCGGCGCTCACGGTCAAAAAAGGCACTGTCGTTATATTCACGAACGCGGATAGCGTTGCTCATACCGTGACGGCGTCTGAGTTCGATAGCGGCCAGCTGCAAACAGGCCAGTCATTCAAACTAGACACATCCAACCTCGCGCCAGGAACCTACAATTATAGTTGCACCATACACCCGAGCATGACCGGCAGCCTTATCGTGCAATGATGTATTAAAAGTTTCATAAATGGCTCTTTTCAGGATATAATGTCCGCATGAAAAGAGTCATTTTATTTTGTGGGTTGCTTGGACTTTTTGGAGCTGGCTGTTTCCCCACGCTCACAGTCCCAACGATCGCCGAGCCCCTCGTGCCAGCGCAAGAGGCTGGCAACGTGGTAGATAACGCAAACGGCTTTGGGCAACTGCCGCCTCTGCCTCAGGCGCCTAGCGCCGGCCGCGGAATAATCAGCATAAATGCCGAGATCCCGACTCTGCAAAAACAGGTTTCGGTCATAAGAATGCAAGCCGGGGCGCTGAGCGCCAACCAATTGCAAAACCTGACCACTTCTTTCAATCTGCCGATCGGCATAGTCGGAGAACCTACGGTCCAAAAATTCGACTTGACTTGGACGAACAACGAAAACATCGCCTGGACCTACAGCGGGTCAGACAAAAAAATAAAATTCAAGGACGCTTCGCAGGGTTTGCCGAAAACTTATGCGAAAATCTGGCCGGAGAATACGCGTCCGGTGCAGGCTGCCCGCGATTTCCTGGTCTTCCATGGCTTTAGCGACAAAAACCTGCAGAACCTGGACATTCAGGTTGATTGGAAGATCTGGAAAGAGAATCTAGCGAAAAATAACAACTGCATGGATCAACAATCCTCTGCTTATATTACGGGCTACAACCAGGATCCAGAGCAAATGAGCGCTCCTGCATTGGTCTACAACAACACCAGCTGCGCTGACCCTGCTTATCCGACGCTGATTCCGATCACTTTTGAACGAATCGTGGACCAAAGGAACGTTCTGCAGCAGAATGGCGCTCCTGAGTTGGGTGGAAAATTGTTCTACGATACTTATACAGACAAAATCTATTCAGGATGGATCTTGATCCAATCAGATCCGCAGCGGTCTGATTATCCGGCCATCACAGAGCAAGAAATGAGAAGTTATCTGGAAAATGGAGGGATTTCAGGCTTACCGCAGGGAAATGCTGACATCCAAAAAACCTCTTTTGCTTTTTACAGGTTCCCGACAGCGCCTTATCAGGCCGAAATCATGGTGCCAGCCCTGGTCGGAGACGGATATCAGACCGTGAATTCGCAACAAATACCGTTCCGCGTAGTGGTCCCGCTGACTAAAGATGCTGATTAGACCAAATTTTGCGTCCAAGATACAATTCTGGCGTATGAAGAAACAACAAATCGCGATTTTAGGCGCGGGCAATATGGCCACGGCTTTAGCCCACCACCTTTCGCACCAAGGGCATGAGATAAGGCTGTATTGCATTGAACCCGATGTCATACAAGACATAAACAAGAGACACTGCAACCGAAAATATTTGGATAAAATCAAACTCGATCCTGAGGTAGGCGCGACGTCAGTCATTGAAGAGGCTTTATATGGAGCAAGTATAGTCATTATGGCAGTTCCGTCGTGCGCGGTCGCTGAAGTCATACGCAAGGCAACGCCTCATTTGATGAAGAATGCGATTGTCGCTTCCATCTCCAAAGGCTTTGACCCGAAGACCCTAGATCCGATCATCATGACCGAGATTTCGGAACTCCCAGCGCAATTCAGGAAACGCGTTTGCATGCTAGGCGGACCGGCCATTGCCGGAGAAATGGCCCAGGGCTCCCCCACGGCTTTCGTGATCGCCGGGCAAGATAAGACAGCTCGCGAAACATTAGTAGCTGTCTTCCATAATAAGACGGTCAAAGCTGCGCCATCTGATGATTTGCTGGGTGTGGGCATGGCCTCGGCCCTAAAAAACGCGTATGCCATTGCCATGGGCATGTGCGATGGCCTCAAATACTCAACCAATGCCAAGGCCTTGGTTGCGACGCTGGCCACCAAAGAAATGCGCGACATCTTAAAAGCCAGAGGCGCACATGGCCGCACAGCAACATCCTTAGCCGGTCTGGGAGACCTACTTGTGACTGGGTTCTCTCCGCACGGACGCAACAGAACTTACGGAGAGCTGTTGATTGGCTCAGAAACGAAAGATCCAAAAAAACTCGGCCTGACGACAGTCGAGGGCATTTCGGCAGCCGACTGTTCGCTCAAACTGATCCACAGACTAAAAGTCAAAGCTCCTCTACTTGAAGCTATCTATAAAGGCATTAGCCGCAATAAATCATTTGAAGCACCTTTTGTTAAGTTCTTAGAAAACCTTGTCCTACCCATAGTATGAAAATCCCAAATAAGCTGCAGAAGTTCGACCATTTGACCCTGGTGATCATCGGCGACTTTGACAAAGCCAGCCTATATCTGGCTGATGACGATAAAATAGAAGAAATAAAAAAGCTCAAAGCCCCGATCAAGAAAGTGCTGACTAAAACCGGGCTGGTCAAAGGCGGAGGCGAGCGCTTTTACGGCCCATCCTCAGACGTGGACGAGGGCGGCGGCAGGCTGGAGCTGGCAAAAAACATCTGCTCAGAAATAAAAAGCCTGGGCAGCAAGATAAAATTCATAAATCTTGTCATCCCGGCTGAAATGGTAAGGCGCATCAAAAACGAAATGCCAAAAGCCACGCAGACCAAGATCACAAAAGTGATCGAGAAGGACCTTTCGAAGAAAAAGCTGGTTGACGTGATCCAAAGGCTGGAAAAACTGACATAAAAAATCGCCGGCCTAACAGCCGGCTTTTTTATTTCCAGAACCCCACGATATAACTCGTGGTGTTTTTTGTATCAGCTACATAATCAGAGCTGATGGCATGTGCGATTTGGATGAACTTAGGCTGTTTGAGCAGGGTTGATAAGACAAATAGACCAGGACCGCTGTCTGTGTTGGCATCTGTGGCGTTTTCAAGGATTGTCGGGTCCATCTTTTCCAGCCACTGCTCGGTTTGGACGTCATGAACGCGGGCTTGCTCAAGCGGAAGCGTATGACTCATGTCTGCTGAGATGATGATGAATACATTCTTGTCCTGAATCTGCTTTAACGCATCAACAAGTGCCAAAAGCTTTGCATGCGTTGCATTTGCGCGGATAAAAACCGGCACGATTTTAGCTTTCGGAAATTCACGTGCAATATATGGCGCTAAAGCACCGACTCCGTGCTCTTTTTCAAAAGCACGCGCATCAGTCGCATCCCAAATGCCATCAGCGACGAGGAGTTGGACCTTGGCTGAATCAGCTTCAACGATCCCAGCGCTAGTTGAGTATGCAAGTTGATGCGTTGAGATAGACTGGCCAGCCTTAAAGTGATCAGGTGAAATAATGATGATTGTTTTTAAGTCTGGCCGCGCTGCTTTTAGCGTCTTGAAAAACTCAGCTTGCAAGTCAGCGGCCAAATCATGGTGATTGACTACGCCGGCAACAGGCGAAACACTCAAAGCCGAACCCTTAACCCTTAACGCTGAACCCTGAAGGCTGTTGGTGGAGGCGAATTTCTGAGGGTCAAGGAATGTATTTGGAATCGGCATCAGCGAATTTGAACGGGTTGTGGTTTCGGTATCAGAGTAGAGACGTTGCATTGCAACGTCTCTACCAACAACGCCATCAATCCTATTGCCACCAAAACAACCTATTCCAAATAGAGGCAACAAAATCATCAGTATGACTACCGTCATTCTGGTTCTCGACAGCTGTTTTTGCATAAGATTCCTCGTCGCTCCGACTTCCCTCGGAATGACAAAAGGTTATTTCACCTCTACAATCTGCGGAGCTGATGTATTGGCCAAGGACGGCGTGTCCATTGATTGGATCAGCGCGCCTTCGGCCGTGTAAGTGCCGAGCGACACAACGCGCGATTTGTATTCTATTGTTTGTGGCTTCACGTCTTTGCAGGCCGTGAACGCAACCTCGCCATTGTCAGCCTCAACCGGAGACAACATGTCATAATAATTGCCAACGCTTACCAATGGCACGAACGTGGCCGGCAATCTGTCGCGCACAATGTAGCAACCGTCTTGGGCTTTAGAATCCCAGTTCATTGTCAGTTTTGTATTGACGCTGTCGCCCTCATGCAAGCTGGTCGCTGACGAGTATGTGCGCGTAATGCCAAGCAAGGCACTATTTTGAGGAACTTGGCCTGCAACGCGCTTAAGGAATGAGGCTGTGGCCGGGCCATTGGCGCTCAAGATTTTGAACTTTGATACTTCATCCGCGGTCAGCGTCAAGTTCTGCCATGGTTCATCTTTTAAGTTGAGATTTTTCACATCCTGGTCAATCGCATACGAGACTTGGACATCCACCACTGGCAAAGTCGGGACTTTGGCCTGCAAATACATGGCTCTATCCAAATCAGCCATGGCCTGGTCGCTCCAATTCGATTCCACATAAGCCGCAAGCTGATTTGCCTGAGGCAAAGCCATGACTGCAGCCAAAGCAGCTGCCTCGGACGTGGCCTCAATCTCATCCTTCTTGTCTTGGCTTACGTTCAAACGCATGACCTGGTCGTTCAAGATGGCCTTGTCCAACATAGATTGCAGCAAGACGCGCGCATTTTCCCTGTCGCCGGCCGCGTCTAAACCGCGGATCAAGGCCAGCTTCTCTCTCCAGGTCAGATCCTTTTGGTTGCTGGCAGTTTGCAGCCTATCCAATACAGGTTCGCCCAAAGCAGCTAAGCCGGAAAGCGCTTGGATCGATTCTTCGCGGGCTGATTTGCTGTTGTCAGTGATTTTCCAGAAATAGTTGGCCAGATCCTTGGGGTCAAACAGGTTTGAGGCAATGCTTGCGGCTTTGGATGAAAGCGATACGCTCTCCGAAGAGTAAGGCAAGATGCTTAAGCCGCCTGAATCCTTCTGATAAGACTGGACTGCGGGCAATGCGTCCCATTGTCCATCTTCCTGGAAATAATCTTTGAGCAGATTCCTGGCGACATTGCCGGCAACCAAAGATTCGAGCCTCGCAGACCAAGGTTGGGCCAATGCTTCCGTAGCGCTGCGCTTGGCAGCCCTGGCCTTTGATTCGATCGCGACCTGAACCTCGGTAGACAAGCCGATATCAGGCAATGTCGTGCCTGGAGCAAGTTCGGTCGATACCCGTTCTTCATGCGAAGCATGAGAATCCACGATATGAATCGTTTTTTCGATCGCATCTGTCTGATTATTGATGGTCGCGCGGATCGTGGCTTTATGATCTCCGGCAACAAGTTTGTCCATGGCCAAATAGACTGGCGCATTCACCTGCCCTTCAATCATTTGATTGCTGACACCAAGAGACGGGATGTCTATTTGATATTTGACTATGCCTTCTTTGGGCAAGCCAGTACCAAAAGCACGCAGTTTCATTACAGGCTTATCAGTGGTCAATAGATTATTAGGAATTACGGCATCCACAAAAATGGGTTTGGTGACAGGGACTTTGAGCACAGCTGAGCTAGCCAACAAATCCGGGCTGATTGCCACGCCAGTCACTCTCCACGAAGTGATATTGTCCGGCACTTCAAATTCAGTCGTGGCATTGCCCTGCCAATCTGTCTGCAGAACAACGAACGCAGGCTGATCCTGGAACTTATTCCTGATGCTATTCTGTTCCCCTCCGCCGCCTCTTTCAGCTCCGCCGCCGCCATACATCGGGCTAAGCGAACGCGACATGGCTGTCGTGATTATGCCGTCTGGCGTGGAATGATGAAGGGTCGCAAGCGGGTCTTCCGTTGAATCATAGCGAGCTAAGCTCAGCAAGGCTTCGTCAGAAACCGAGACAGCCACGCGCGTGTTAGAGATGGGGCTACCGCCTTTGGTCGTGACTTTGGCTTTTAGCTTTACTTTTTCTCTTGGCGAATAAGATGGCTGGTCTGCCTGAAGTTCGATCTTCAGCTCGCGGTCCTTGGAATCAAACCAGATGGAATAACGCGAGTCAGTAAAACCATCAGGCGTATATGCTACACCGTAGATGGTCATGCTCGGCGCCTCGTCCTGGGTAAGCGTTATGGAATACGACGGGTCAGATGACACGGTCATACTTTGTATCCCACGATAGACATTGGAGAACAAAAAGCTGGAATTGTCGCTGCTCAATTTTTTATTGGCCTGCATGAATGCGATCGCGACAGTATCTCCCACGCTTTGGGTATTGTTGGCCTGATCAGGATTTATGGCCTGGAGGTTGATGCTCATGTCAGGCACGCTTGAATACCAGCCGTGCGAGGCATATGTGACAGTAGCCTGCGTAGTCCCGTCTGATTCAGTGGTCCAGGAGATGATCTTATACGAAGTGTTGTCCTTATACGGGAACTTGATCTGGGCATTGCCCTGGCCATCGGTCGTAGCTTCAAATACTCCGACCTGGACTTCACGCTTTTTATAATCATAGTGCGGCACTGATTTTTTCTGGATTGCATCATAATAAGTGCCGACCTGGATCTGATCCCAAAGCTGTTCCAATACGCGGCTGGAGACTTTGACGTTGGGAATACCGTTGCCGACGACTGAATCAGGTTCGCGGCCATTGACCTTATCCAACCTGATCTCGCGTACGCGCAAAGGAATCATGATATTGCCGTTGTCTTCTTTCTGCATCTCGGACGTGATTTGCTCATGGCCGCGCCACACGCTGATATTGGCATAAGCCGTGATATCAGCTTCTTCGCCCAAGGCCGGTTTGGCCTCAATCGTCATATAGTCCACGGGCTGGCAATTGGGATACTCGCTTTCCAGATCGCACTTTGGCTTGTTGGTCTGGATAGAGAAATCCGCATAGCCTCCGTCATCAGTGGTGACATCGAAATTTTGCGTCAAACCAAATGCGCCATAGGCATTCAAATTGACTTTTGTCTTGGCGAATGGAGTGCCATCAAAAAACTTGACCGAAACTTTGCCTGTGACTTTATCGCCGGCGTAAACAGTCGTGTTGTCAGGCATGATGCTGATGGTATAGGCCGGTTTGACTTCGCTGGTCACTTGGATGCTGCGCGAAGAAGCGACTGAATTGTCTTTCTTGAGCACGATCTGATAATAGCCTTGCTTCAATTGGCCGGGCCAATTGAGTTCGCCTTTGTAAAAACCGTCCTTATCAGTCTCAAGATCAACATAGGCATACACCTTCTGCTGGAACGTGCCCCAATCCATGAGCACGCTCTGGAGTTCCAAGCGGATCTTGCCTGCCGGTTCTCCGGTCTTGCGGTCTTTCATCACACCAAAAACCTGAACCTTGTCTTGCGGACGATAAATTGGCCGGTCCGGAAAGATATAGCTCCAATATTGCAGATCGGCTTGCTGGCCGGCGCTATAGTAGAACATTCCATAGGGCGTAGAAAAAGCCACGTTCAGGAAAAGCTTTTCCGGACCGGAAGTAATCTCAAAAACAAGCGGATCGACTTGTGAATCATCGCCTGATTCAGCGGCCTTGGCCCAAGCCTCGGGCGTAGGCGCGCGCAGAATGCCTTGGCCGTCGGCTGAGTACTCTTGTCCGTTCGCGCTGGCCTTGGCATCAGCCGCTGGTTTGCCTGTAACAGAGTTCACGGACCAGACAACCACTTGCGAACGGTCAGCCATGGCATAAGCTGCCACGCCAGACCTTTGCATCAAAGACCAGACTGTCTTGCCCTGGACTTCGTATTTGATCACATAAAAACCAGACCCGATATCAGACGGCAAAAGCAGAAATTTGCGCCAGTCGTTTTCCGCACTCTTTATTTCTGTTTCAACGGAAAAGGCCTGGCTGGTGGCGACTTCCGAATATCCGGCAAACCTGTCGCGCGCCTCAGACGCCCACAAAGGGATGCTGTTCAGTTTAGTGAAGAGGTTCTTGAATTGATCAGCCGAGACAGAATATCCAGTCACTTTGATTTTTGATCCGTTAAGATTCTCGGAGGCATCGACAAAAATCTTCATGTCTTTGCCTGGGACTGATTGATCCGTGGCATTGGGCATGAAATACGTATCCATCTGCTTTTGGTTTTGGGCGATTGTCTCGAATCTGACCATGTAATCCTGCTCAAGCTTAAGATCACTGCCCTTAACCGCCAGGCCGCTTTTCAACACAGCCTTATATAGCGTTGAGGGAGCAAGCGGCTTATCAGGCAAGAAAACCAAAGTCCGGCCATGAGCCTCAAACCTGCCTTTGACGCTTGGTTCTATGTTGAAATGCGTTGCCGGATCTTCCCAATTGGTTTGGGACATGGTGAATTCAACCACGCTATCCAAAGGCACGCCTGTTGTCTTGTCGCCTGGCACTGATTCCAGGACCTTAAAGACATTCTGCGTCTGGAGCGCCCACGAAAAATCGCGCTGGCTTATGCCCTGGTCGCTTTGCACGCCTGCGCTGATCACCACTTTATATACTGTGCCCGGCGCAAGCTGGCCTTTGGGTACAGCACGATACTCGCCTTGGCCCGCGCTCTGTAAATCATAATCAACCGGAGGGGCGCTGGCTTCGGCCGAAACAATGCGCAAACTTTGTTTCAAATCAGATTCAGTCACTGGAACTTTTGATGTGATCTTAAAGGATGTATCAACCGCTGCTCCGGCATCGCTCTTTTTCTCCACCAAAAAGCTTAACACCTAAGCGTCTTCCTCTCCTGTTTCCTTGTTGTCTTGTGGCTCCGCCAGCTTTCGTATGCGCCATTTTTTATTTATACAAAAATTTTCACAGTCTGTCAAGACTTGTGTGAAAATTTGATATCTTCAATAGATAATTTGGTATATTTTGCACGAAATCCCATTACCCGGAGGTTCCTGGTCTTAGCTTTGAAAGTAGCAATTCTGATTTTGTTCCCCTGTGATTCTCCTATAACCTTGGTCTTGACCACCGCTCCTTTGACAGTCGGGTTTCCTACATGTACGGAATCACCGTCTATAATCATCAGTACGGACGAGACATCCTGACCCAAATCCACTTCCAGAATGTCTCCCTTGGAAACCAGATATTGTGACTTACCTATTAAAACTACCGCTTGCATGGGGCAAATTATACCTTGTTCAAGCGGATTTTGG
>CAZPAP010000007.1:0-29197 GCA_964584725.1 uncultured Gammaproteobacteria bacterium | reverse complement strand
GCCGCGTGCGGATACTCGGCTTGGATCTGCGACTCAATGAACGCCTGCTGGTGCTTGGGGCAAGCCACATAAAACATGATCAGGCTTTTGTGCGCCACTATCTCGAACGAAAACGAATCAGTTCGCCCGAAAAGCCAGGCTTTGAATCCGCTTTGGGGCTTGAGCGTGCCGATGGTCTGGAAAATAGTTTCCGTGAAACCGATCAGCTCCTGCATCTGCTGCAAGCTCTTGGCATGCTCCACATCTTCCTGCTTGACTTCTTTGGGCACGCGAATGCGCAAGACAATATAGTCAAAAGCTTTGTTGAATTTGATGCGCGAGTGCAAAACACGGCGCGTGATATAGATCGCGAGAAGGGCGGCCAAGATTATTGCTAGCACGACCACTGCCAGCTCAACCAGCGGATTTGATGTTATTGTAGAAAAATCAAATACTCCTGGCTGGGTCGCGGCCAAATCCATCTGCAAAGCAAAAAAAGATGCGATCATGCTTGAGGTTTTGTATTCAAGACGTTGTAGTATTCCAAGATTTTTCTGGTTTTCAGCCCAGCCTCCTGTTCCAAATAACCAAGGTTCACGCCTGGGATGAGTTTGAGCCAATCAAATATCATGCCCATGATTTCGTCTGAATTCAATCTGTTCAGCTTGATGGCGTCAGTGATCGCTTTTGCGATTTGTTCGCCTTTTTGTTTGAACAGCGGTTTTGTCTCAGCTGGCAAGCTCATGAAAATGTCTTTCAGATCTTTTTCCAAAATCCCCTCGATCTCAACCAAGACGGGATCTTTTTCAAAAGCTTTGACCTCTTGTTCGGTCGGGATTGATTCCTGTTCCCCTTCCTCATCCCTGAGCGCAGGCGATTTTTCGGCTTCTTCCAAAGCTAATTGGTCTGCCCTGAGGCTGGATATCTCAATCTGCTCCACAGGTGCAACAACCTCTGGCTTGGGCAGGATTTGTTCTGGAATCGGGTTTTGCGCCAGGTCTGGCATAAATCGAGTCTATTATAACACAAAAAGACTAAATATACATTTCATCTCGACGGAGGACGAGCCTAGTCGAGGACGATTGGAGAGATCTTCGAGTGACCTAGGTTCTCGACAGTACTTTTGCCTAAGATTCCTCGTCGCTCCGACTTCCCTCGGAATGACAGAGGGAAAGTGTGCTATAATGCATAAGTATTATGGCCGTACAAAGCTTGCGGGCACTGTCGTACACTGAAACAGACAAAATGACCTGGGTCATGGTCAGCAAAAATGACCCAAAAACCTTGAAAAGCCTTAAGGTGAAATTCGGTTTCCATGATGTGGATTTGGATGATGCTGCGCCGCCTATCCAAAGCCCAAAGCTGGCTGTGCGCGACGATTATATTTTCATGATTCTGCAGTTCCCTGTTTTTGACCGCGTTTCCAAGATAATAAAAACAGCAGAAGTTGATTTTTTCATCGAAAATAACCTTTTGGTCACGGTCGATACTTCCAAAGTCCTGCCTTTGCAAGAGCTTTACGAAAGATTCCAGCGCACCAAAGGCAAACTAGTCAAAGAAAACGTGACAGCGGATGATGTTCCGCATTTGATGTACATTATTTTGGATACTTTGCTCACTTCCATCTATCCCATGATACGGCACATAGCGACCGATGTGGACAAAATCGAGTCGCAGATCTTCACGAACCTGGAAAAAGATTTGATCCGCGAACTTTTGCGCGTAAAGACCAATATCGTTAACATCCGCAAGAGCATGCAAGGCCATAAGGCTGTAATCAGGAAATTGATCGATGTTTCAGAGCAAAGATTCCCGAACATCAAGCGTTTTGAGGAATATTTGGATCAGCTGGTGGATATCACTAAAGACATTTGGGACAATCTGCAGCTGCAAAAAGAAACAATCGATGCTCTGCATGAGACAAACACATCTCTGGTCGATTACAAGATGAACGAGATAATGAAAACCCTGACGATTTTCATGGGCATCATCTTCCCCTTGTCATTGATTGTCGGCTTATTCAGCATGCGGGTCGAGGGAATCCCTTTTGTGGGACATTCTTATGGATTCTGGCTGATTCTGTTGATACTAATCATAAGCGGCGCCGGACTGGTCTGGTATTTCAGGAAAAAGAAGTGGCTCTAACACAAAAGCTGCAAGTTCAAAGTTAAAAGTTACAAGAGTAACCTTGATTTTGAGTGCTCTTGTAACTTGATACTTGTTACTTGCGGGGTTTTAGTTTGTAGCCGGTTGACCCATCCTCCATGGTCCAGCCTAAATTTTCTAATTCTAATCTTAAGTTGTCAGCCTGGTCCCAATCCTGCCTTAAACGCGCTTCCCAGCGGCGGTCTGCCACGGCTTTTACGTTTTCGGGTATGACCAGAGGCTTGCCAATGTATTGATCCAGCCCTAAGCCAAGCAAAGCATCCCAAGCCAATAGATTCGCTGCTTTGCAATCGCTTTCCAAGTCAGACTTGGCCATGTCCCAGACAACTGCCAAAGCCGCAGGCGTATTCAAGTCATCTTGCATTTCGTTCATGAATTTTTCGTTCCAATCCGCATCAATATCCGTGGGCGCATCCCAAGACCTGGCCAAGTCGCGCAATTTATCCAGAGCGATTTGAGCTCCTTGAGCAGCTTCCCAGGTGAAATTGAGTTTGGAACGATATTGCGCGCTTAAATAAAAGTAGCGCAGACCCAGCGGTTCGATTTTATGTTCCTTGCAATCATCCAAAGAATAGATATTGCCTAGAGATTTGCTCATCTTCTGGCCGTCAACTGTCAAAAACTCGCTGTGCACCCAATAATTCGCCAAAGGCACAGCATAAGCTGCCATGCTTTGCGCGATCTCATTCTCATGATGGACGGGGATGTGGTCAACGCCGCCAGTATGGATATCGTATGGCTGTCCCAGATACTTCCGGCTCATGGCTGAGCATTCCAAATGCCAGCCCGGGAAACCCAAACCCCACGGGCTTGGCCATTCCATATGTCGCTTTTTGGAAGCATCATCTTGCGCAGAATCAAAATCACGCCCTCCAACATAACTGAATTTCCAAAGCGCGAAATCAGTCGGATGTTTTTTTTCTGGGTTGGATTCTATGCGCGTACCTTCCATCTTTTCTTCAAGTGGCTGGCCAGACAAGCGTCCGTATTCAGGAAATTTGGAAGTATCAAAATAAACTCCGTCAGACGTGACATAGGTGTAGCCTTTTTCCTCCAAAATCTGCACAAGCTTGATTTGATCAGGAATATGCTCGGTGGCGCGGCACAAAAGCTGAGCTTCAGGCAAAACAATATTCAGGGCCTTAGCATCTGCAACAAACAAGGTTTCGTATTCTTTGGCCACGTCCCAAGCAGTCCTCCCCTCTTTTTCGGCTGAGGCTTGGAGCTTGTCTTGGCCCTCGTCCCCATCGCCGGTCAAGTGGCCCACGTCAGTGATGTTCATCACGTGCGTGACTTTAAAACCCTCGGCCGTCAGAGCCCGTTTCAAAACATCCCAGACAACATAGGCCCTGAAGTTCCCGATATGAGCGCGGCTATACACCGTCGGCCCGCATGAATACATGCCCACATCCGGCGGGTTTATGGCCCCAAACGGCTCACGCGTGCGCGAAAGCGAATTCCAAAGTTTTAACATGCAGGTATTATGAACAAAGAGCTGTTAAGCGTAAAGGGTAAACAAAAACCCCGCCCCCTACCCCCAGTTGTCATCCTGAGCGGAGTTGGACGGAGTCGAAGGATCTGGCTTTTACTATTTAATTTTCGCTTCCAATATCTCCAATCGCCTTTCCAATTCCTGATTCTTTGCTTTAAGTGCATCGTTTTCTGTTTTGAGTTGTTTGATGGATTCTACGACCAAAGCATCAAACTCAAATGGCAACTGAAGTGTTTTTATGTCTGAATTGCCGACCAGCTTCTTGTCTTTGCCAGAGGCTTTTTCTTGATTGATCCAGCTTGGGAAAGTCTGTTCAACCTGTTGAGCCACGAAACCGCCATCATGGATTTGGTTTCCGTGTTCTGCAGGATTGATCCAATCGAACTTGTAGCCTTGGAGTTTTGTGATCTGATCCAAAGCTCCTTGCATGGGAAGGATGTTTTTCTTCAGCCTTGCGTCAGAAGATGCACCCCAGGATCCGCCGCCGGTTTGATAGCCTTTGCCTGCCGCAGCATCAAAATAGATCGGCGAGCTTGCTCCGCCTGTTGGCCTGAGGTAAAGCTTGCTGGCTGTTCCTAAATCCCAGTAAAAAATACCATCGCTCCAAAGCTGGAGGAAACCCGTATTATCACGATTGCCGTCAAAGCCAATGCCGAATGTTGTTGGCATAAAGAGGTTTCCGCTGGCAGTCAGTGCTCCTGTGACTCCCAAGGTGCCGGCAATGGTATCTCCACTCTTTTTTACGTATCTGCCATCAGTAAAAACCGTGTCCAGGGTCAAGTTTGGCGTTACTCCACCAGTTGAAGCGACACCGCTACTTCCAGAAACAGCAGTAACCAGACCATTATCAGCCTGGCAAGACCATGTGCTGATGCCAGTTGATTTCATGATTTGTCCAACGCCGCAGTTTTGGATGCCAAGCGTTGTGCCATTCAATTGCAGTCCGCCGTTTACTGTCACACCCGTAACTGGACTAGTAGGCCAGGTGTTTTGACATGAACCGCCCAAACATATCCTATTCTGGAAATTTGCATCGCCTTTGACGTCCAAGGCATAAGTCGGGCCAACCAAGAATACCTGTCGTGCATTATCACTCGTCGTGAATCGTCCGGCTGTATTACCCGCGGCGTTTGGCACAGAAGAATTTAGGCCAGTCATTGACCCCCAAGTCTCGCCGCCTGAGTTGCTCAAGATGTCCACCTCAGCTGTTTTGCCTCCGCCAGTACGAGTGAAAACGCCAGGATTATCCTGATCGCCAAAGCTCGCTGAACCAATCGTAGTATTAAAGTTACCCAAAGAACGCATGTCCAAGCTTATTAATTTGTTTGCGCTCCAGGTCTTTGCAGTCATGACCAAAGAAGTCGGCTGATACTGCGTATTGCCCAAGTCACCGTTAAATGACCAGAAATTATTGTTCAGTGTCGCACTTGATGTCTGTCCGCCTTTTTGCAGTGACAGCGTTGGCGCGCTAATAACATTTCCAGCAGAAATACTTGTGTTTGCAACAAGATTCCCAGTGGTCAAATCACCAGTCATTGTATCCCCTGCTTTTTTCACATACAACAAATCAGCTTGCGCTTGCGTAAACCCGCCCCCAGAAGGCCAGGTCGTGCGGCAGGTTGCAGGGTCAGTGTCGTCAAAGCAGATAGATGGAGTGAGGTTCGCAGGAGTTTTGTGCAACTGTAAGTTTCCATAAATAGAAACGTCAACGTATTTGCCACCCGTAGCCCAATTGCCAATGTTTAGTAAGGATGAATTGTTTGCGTTTTGTACATCTATACCCTTACCAGGGCTCATTCCAAGATCTCCGTTTGCCTGCAATCTAATATAATTGTTTCTTGCATTTCCTAAATTATCAATAGTAAATGAAGCATTGTTTACATCAAGGCCTCCTACCAAGGTTTTACCTGAAATATTAATATTACCAACCTGCGGTGTTGCGGCTGGGTTGCTCCTAAGCCAAACAACGCCGTCAACGTTACAATCACTGCCTTCGGGGCTCGTACAATTACTTGGCGGGCCTTGCCAGGTCGTGGATGCTTGGGCCACTAAAACAGAGGCTGCGGCAATGCTAAAAAAGCTGGCCGCGATCACAAAGATCAAGTTATTTTTTTTCATATAAAAGTTCCAAGCAATTATAGCACATAATCAAAACGCAGATGAAGTTATACACACTCCAACCCCCTCCTCCCTCGAGGAGGGGCAAGGTGTGGTAATAAAAACATGACTTTGGTTTTTAACCAGTTTTGAGCCAAGCTGTATTGAGAAAGATATAAAGCGAGAAAAGTTTATTGAACAATTTGATATAAAAATTATTAGGTTTACGAACCTGGAGGTACAAACAAATATTGAGTTTGTAATAGAAAAAATACGGGAGGCATTACGTGGCTAACCACCCCCATCCCCTCCTTGAAAAGGAGGGGGAATGAAAAAGCCCCCGTACTCTGAGAAGAATACGGGGGTAAAGCTTGTTGCCGCATGAAACGGCAACGGTAGGACTATTGGCAGGCGGAACGGTGGATCTTGACCTCGTTGAAGCTGTTCTCGGTCATCATCACAACCTTGGGAGATTGCGATGCGATCCAGGTTACGCTCGGTGTGTCAGCGCTTGTGGCTTGCCTCCACGTACTGCTCCAATTGCCGTTGGACGTACCAAGGTACATTGGCAGGTCTTTACTCCCGGTCAGCACGTACTGATGAGGAGAGAACTTGCTCACGCCCACGATGGAGTCCAGGTTGGAAAACGTCGCAGATTGCCAAACGTTCCCATTTCTCTGGAGCGTGAACCCCGGGCCAGAAGAACCGCCCACGGCCATGACATCACAGGCCGAAGTGCCAGTAATGTTACCGAGTGAGGTGATCTGGCTAGGAACCTGGATACTGGACCAGCTTGTGCCATCCCAGTGAAGGAATGCAGGCTTGAAGTGGTTGGTCGTGTCCTTGAGCGAACCCACCATGTACACATCATTGGGACCTGAGCCCCACATGTTCGTCGGCAGGAGAATGTCCGGCAGGTTGAAGTTCACGGATACATAGGAGAGGCTTGAGCCGTTCCAGGTGTATACGCGAGTCTCGTCCTGCGGCAAAGACATCTTCACAACCACGAAAGTGATGTGTGTAGGTGAACTAGCCCACATGGCTTGGACTGCGAAGCCCGTGACTTCTGCCAGAGTGACGATTTGTGATCCGTCCCACTTGGCCAGAACTGTGTTCACAGGACTCGCCTTCTTGTTCAGGGTGAAGAACGTCTGGTTCGCACCCTGGCAAGCCACATTGCCCCAGCCAGCACTGCCATAGGTCTGGAACGGAACGCTCACATAGCTCCAGGTATTGCCTGAAGTCAGGTGAATGATCCTGCTTTCGTCCCTGGCAACGTAGAAGCCGACTGCCCACTGATCCGTCAGGGTGTTCGCGCAACCCGAGCCAATGTTTACCATGTACTGGTCGGGTCCGAACTGCGGGTCAACGAACCGAGGGATCGTGTCCTTCACCGGGTCTTCACAGGTGATGCCTGTGCCGTTCGGGATTGGGTCGCAAGTGCCGAAGTCATGAGGACATGCCGGGTTGCTCCAGCAATCTTCATCCTCACAATCAGACTTGCCATCGCAATCGTCGTCGCGGCCGTTGGTGCAGGACTCAACTGGAGCCTGGCAGTTTGCACTCAGCTGGCAGGTATTGGTGCACGTTGCCGTGCCCGTATTCTGTCCAACTGGGTCGCATGCTGTGTGGCAGGCGTAGGGTAGGCTTTGGGCGCACGGGAATCCGTCGTCCTTGATGCCATTGCAATTGTCGTCCTTGCCATTGCAGGTTTCGGACGGCGCAACGCACGCGCTCCACTTGCAGTCGCTGCCGCAGGTCTTCATCCCAGCCATGTTGCCGGGCGTGCCGCACGAAGTGTCGCAAGCGAACTTCCAGCCAGGCGTACATTCGCCTGGGCAAGAACCTGCTTCGGCTTCGGGCTGAGCATCCTGCGTGTCTTCGGGAGCATCGACTCCAGCATCTTGCCCTGCTCTTCGGTTGCGTCAGCCTCTGCTCCTGAATCTTGCGAAACAGGTGCATCAGCTTCTGCGCCAGCGTCATTGCCGCAGTCGTACAAGGACTTGCCAGGGTTGTCCCAGGCACCGAGCTTGTTGCAGCGCCACTTGTTGTCACAAGACATTGCGCCGCATTCCGTGCAGGGGTCGCCAGGCAGAGGCGGAACGCAGGTCTCAGTCTGAGCCGCGTCCGCATCATTGGTCGACGTTTCCGGGTTTGCTGCATCAGCGTCATCTGTTGAGGCTTCTGCTTCAGTCGCGGCGTCAGCATCCTCGCCTTGAGGAGCGTCAGCTTCGGCCTGGGCATCAGCATCTTGCGAGATGGGCGCGTCTGCTTCGGGCTGCTGGACATCAGTCCCTGCATCGCTGTCAGGCGCTGCAGAATCTGCGTCCGGTTGAGGGTTGGAGTCAGGCAGATTAGTGTCTGCCTTGGCGTCTTGATCCGGGGACACAGGGTCGCCCGGGTCGGGTCCTGCACCACCGCAACCCACGAGGGCTGCGACTAGCAGTACGAAAAACAATACGAGCAGCTTGTGGTTGCGGTTCATCTTCTTCTCCTTGTAACTCGCAACTTATAACTCGCAACGCCGGATTAGGAGTTACAGGTTACAAGTCATGTGTTTCGAGTTTATTGCCAATAATCAAGTTATGAAAGTCCGTGAATCCTCGCACACCATGTACGAAGAATCAGTAATTAAAGCATAAAATAAAGGTTTTGTCAAGGGAAGAGCGCAGTATTTTGCTTATGATTAGCGAAAAAGTTGATAGTGCAAAAACACGATTTTCAGAAAAAAGTCTTTATCAACATGCGATAGCGCAATAAAGAGAAAAATTTGGTATAATTGAGCTGTATGGACTCTCAAAACTCGTCTTTAAGCAGATACATCCTGGTTGTGCTGTGCGTATCTGTGGTTTTAACGGCTATTGTGCTCCTGGTGCTGAATGCTTGGGTCAAAAATAAAAGCCTGAGCACTGGCAATTATTTTGGCGGCAGCTCATATGAGCAAGGCTATAAAGATGGTTATTTGGCAGCGCGCGAAAAATCCAAGACAGTCGCACCAGTGCAAACAGGCGTGCCTGTTCTTTCTTTAGGCGGCACCATTGATTCAGCCTCAAAAAAATCCTTGGAATTGAAAGTCACGAGCTTGGATATCAATGAGCTGGTTGATGGCGTAGCCGAAGTGCGCACTGTTGCCATCACGAGCCAGACTAAGATTCTGAAGCGTACGAATTTGGACCCGGCCGCATTCAGCAGAAAAGTTGACCAATGGGTCAAGGCTGGCGGAGCAACAAAAGGCTTAACGCCTCCAGTCCCCTACACTGAGGTCGCGATCAGCGCGATCGATCTGAAAGCTGGCATGAACGCGATCGTCACAGCAGCCGAAGATATTAGGTTAGAATCAGAATTCACTGCAACACAGATAGTAATTACTCAATAATACTAATTCGTATATTCGTTCGTATTCGTAATTCGTACAAGTAATTCGTAATAAAATATGGATCAAGCTTTGGCCTTTATCAATAGCATCAATTGGACCACGCCCAGCTGGGATCTGTTTGTTTTCCTGTTTTTCATTGTCGGTTCTTTGCTTTATGGCTTTTCTTTGGGCCGCGACCGCATAATCGTCATCCTTGTTTCCATTTACATGGCGTTGGCTGTGGTCGGCAATGCTCCGATCTTGCGCCAACTGAATTTGGCCTTCCATATAAACGACAGCATGGTCTTGCGCATCTCGTTTTTCTTCAGCGTGTTTGTCGTGTTGTTCTTCTTGCTTTCCAGGAGCGCGCTCTTAAAAACAATCGGCGAAAACTCAGTAGCTGGCGCTTGGTGGCAAGTCATCTTATTCAGCATCCTGCAAGTCGGCTTGCTCATCAGTATTACGCTTACCTTATTGCCGGCTGAGATTTTGAATAACTTCAGCTACACGACCCAACAGATTTTCATCAGCGATTGGGGCCGCTCAGCCTGGCTTATACTTCCGATCATCGTGATGGCTCTTGGCCCGAAAAAGGCGCGCCCACCGGCAATGGTTTAAATCCCCCTTGATCCCCCTTTACCTAAAGGGGGCTTTTAAATACTTGTACGTTAAAGTCTCCCTTATCAAGGGAGAAGCGAAGAGGATTAAATCCCCTCGCCTTTCAAGTCCTCCAGCAACCTCTTTTGCTCCTTTGTGAGTTTTTTTGGTATCTCAGGCATGATGGTGACCAAGTGATCGCCGCGGCCAAAACCGTTTAGGACTGGGACGCCTTTGTTTTTTAATTTAAAAATTGTACCAGCTTGCGTGCCGGATGGGATCTTCAATGTGACTGGTCCGTCAACAGTATTGATATCGATTTCGCCGCCTAAGACAAGCAAACTGAAAGACACGTGCACAGTCGAGAGCACGTCCCACTCGTCGCGCGTAAACTCGGCATGGGCTTTGACGCGGACTCGCACATATAGATCGCCTGGCTTGCCAGCGCGGCCAGCATATTCGCCTTCGCCCGACATGCGCACGGCTTCGCCATTGTTGATGCCTGCCGGAATCTTGAAATTCAAAGTATTCTCGCGCTTTTCCAAGCCAGTGCCATTGCAATGCTTGCACGGCTTCTCAGCTTTTTCGCCAACGCCGTGGCAATCCGGGCAAGTCACGACAGTATTGATCGTGCCCAGCATTGTCCTTTGCGCTTGCTGGACGCGGCCTTTGCCTCCGCACGTGGCGCATTGCACGACCTTGGAATCTTTCTCGGCGCCAGAGCCTTCGCAGACTGAGCAGGCAGATGTCTTATAAAGCTTCAGGGTCTTATCAACGCCAAAAACAGATTCCAAGAAGTCTATCTGTACTTCTGTCTCAATATCATTGCCGCGTTTTTGTTTTGGCCCGCGCCCGCCCCCGAAACCAAACATGCCGCCCAGGATGTCGCTGAAATCCCCCAAATCATCCATGTTGATATTGAATCCGCCGCCCTGGTTAAAATCAAAACCACCGAACCCGCCAGGGCCGCCCATTCCGCCTTGCTCAAAGGCCGCTGACCCGAACTGGTCATACTTTGTGCGCTTGTCCTTGTCGCCCAGCACCTGATAAGCCTCGTTAATATCCTTGAACTTCTGTTCATTGCCGCCTTCCTTATCAGGATGATGCTCGTGCGCCAAACGCCTGTAAGCTTTCTTTATCTCGTCTTCGGATGAGCCTTTCTCAACCCCGAGAATTTTATAATAGTCTTTGGGCATTTTACTTAATAGGTCATTCTGTACCTTTTTTTGTAGTTAGTGTTTTTAGATCGCGCTATATGGATCTAAATTTGTTGATTCGTGATGATAGTTCTGAGTGTCGGGATAAATTTGTACACTTTTATTTTTACATTTGGGACAATCGAAATGTGAAGGGTTGCCACAAGGTTGCATTCTGATTGTTTTATTTTCATCGTCCCAACAACAACTACAAAATGGACCATCTTTTGCACCATCCCTCACAGACCAATAGGCATTGTCTTTGAAAATAAGGGTTTCTTTTGTTTTTAATTTTTCTTTCAACTCTTTACATTCTGTTTCTAATTCAGCAATTTTCTTTTGCATTTCTAACAGTTCTTTCTGAGCTTCCAATATTTGTTTGTATTGTTCGATTTTTCCAGCCTCCTGCAATGTGCTTGCAACTGATTTTAATTCATCAAAGACGGACATAGCTTAAAAATAATGATTTTTAAATTTGCCAATTTCAAGTTCTTGATTTCTTCGCTGCCTCATACTTTTTATATTGGGGTATGACTTTTTCAATCTCTCGTTCGGCAGTATTGAATGATTCACGGTCAATACGACCTTCTTGATAAACCGTGTTAACGAATTTATGAAATTTTTCAACATAGTGGCGCACCTCAGTCTCTGACCCATGCATTGCAATAACTGCTGGAACCCATCCTCTATAAAGCATCGTTAAAATCAATGCCATTTGTTCATCGGCTGTCGTTAAAAGACCACCTAAATCTAAGATAATAAGTGATTGACTAAAGTGTTGTAAACGAAGCCAATCTTTGCCCAACTTGTCCACCTCACTTTCTTTGGTTCGTCTTACTTCATGTTCAATTAATTCCAAATACAATCTGTCAATTTTTTCATTTAGTTCTCGGTCATTTTCAAAGACGCAGGTCCTTGCCCCCAAGTCATATATTAGTTTTAAATCTTTAATAGACTGCTGAACATCAAGTAAAGGAAAATATAAATCTGAGTTTATATAATCTTCAACCTTTTTCAGTTTCTCTTCGACTTCATTTCGTTCAACGAGGTCATTATTGATAGCGAGTCTATTTTTCAACTGACTCACTTCTGTCCCTAAAAGCTTTTTTACTTCTATCAGAGCCTGGTGCCTGCCGATAAAATCGTTTGCCATATTTATTGATAACTTAAAAGTTTGTCGGTCATAGTTAATTAGTTAGTGGTTTAGGTTCTCGACAGCGCTATTTGCATAAGATTCCTCGTCGCTCCGACTTCCCTCGGAATGACAGGGGGGGGTGGGCATTATTTCTTCTCTTCAGGCATTGTCGGCTTTGCCTCATACCTCAACTTTTCCCATTGCTCAAGCGTCTTCTGCAAGGTCGTGATCAAGTCGCGGGCCGTGAAGTGGTCCATGAAGATGCGCGACACGAGTTGGGCCTGGTTTACACCGTGGGCATTCACGTGGCTCAAGAAATCAATGACCACGTCGCGTTCTTGTGACGTGACGCTCATTGCATTGGCATAACGGCCTTTCAAATCCTTAGGATCTGCATTGACTGTTATTTGGTGCTGAGGCTGTTGTTGTGGTTGATCAGACATACACTTTAAATTACGAATTATATGGTGTCATCCTGAGCGGAGTTAGACGGAGCCGAAGGATCTGGACCGTTCTGTAATATTGACCAAACCAGATCTTTCGACTCCACTGCGTTACGCTCAAGATGACAAAACTGGTTATTGTTTTTCTTGGAAGTCCCCTTCTTTTGGTTCTTCCTTTTTCTCTTCCTGCGCTTTTGCGTCAGCTTCTGGCGTCGGAGGAGTCTGAGCTTGCTGTGCAGCGGAATACATTGCTGCGCCGACTTTTTGCGCGACTGTAGCTAACTCATCCGCGGCTTTTTTGATGGCTTCCACGTCTTCAGAATCTTTCAGCTTTTTCAAAGCCTCAAGCTTTTCCTCAGTCGCCTTCTTGTCATCAGCGCTTACCTTATCTGCCGCTTCTTTGAGCATCTTCTCAGTCGTGTACACCATGGTCTCGGCCATGTTGCGCGTTTCAATCAGCTCTTTGCGCTTCTTATCCTCAACCGCATGCGTCTCGGCATCCTTTTTCATGCGCTCAACTTCTTCTTTGGACAAACTGGTCGTGGCTGTAATCGTAATCTTAGCCTCTTTGTTCGTGGCCTTGTCCAAAGCTTTGACATTCAAGATGCCGTTCGCGTCTATATCATATGCAACCTCAATCTGGGGCACGCCGCGCGGAGCCGGAGGAATGCCGGAAAGAGCAAACCTGCCCAAAATCTTGTTGTCGCCTGCCATTTCGCGTTCGCCTTGCAAGACAACGATCTCGACCGTGGTCTGGCCGTCAGCGGCTGTTGAGAATATTTGGGTCTTGGAAGTCGGGATGGTCGTGTTGCGTTCGATCAACTTGGTCATGACTCCGCCCATGGTTTCCAAGCCAAGCGACAAAGGAGTGACGTCCAAAAGCAAGAGCTCACCTTTGATGTCGCCCTGCATGTTGCCGGCTTGCACTGCCGCGCCGATGGCCACGACTTCGTCCGGGTTCACGCTTATGTTCGGCTTTTTGTTGAAAAACTTTTCGACTGTCTGCTGGACCAAAGGCATGCGTGTCATGCCGCCGACAAGGATCACCTCATTGATGTCTGATGTGCTGAGCTTGGCATCAGCCAAAGCTTTGCGGCACGGCTCTAACGTCTTCTCAACCAAGTCGCTCACCAACTCCTCAAGCTTGGCGCGCGTGAGCTTAAGCATCAAATGCTTGGCACCGCCAGCGTCCGTGGCAATGAAGGGCTGGTTCAATTCGGTTTCCATGGTGGTGGACAACTCAATCTTGGCTTTTTCAGCCGCATCCTTGATGCGCTGGAGCGCGATCGGATCTTTGGACAAGTCCAAGCCTTCTTGTTTCCTGAACTCATCGATTGCCCATTTGATCAAAATCTGGTCAAAGTCATCGCCGCCCAAGTGCGTATCGCCGTTCGTGGCTTTGACTTCAACTGTGTTCTGCGAAGTTGTCGCATCATAAGCGACTTCTAGGACTGATACATCGAATGTACCTCCACCGAGATCGTACACCACGATCTTTTCGTCTTTCTTGCGGTCAAAGCCATAAGCCAAAGCCGCGGCCGTTGGTTCGTTGATGATGCGCTTTACGGTCAAGCCTGCGATTTCGCCTGCGACTTTCGTGGCTTGGCGCTGAGCATCGTCAAAATAAGCCGGGACTGTGATGACGGCCTCAGTGATCTTTTCGCCGATGCGTGCCTCTGTATCTGCCTTGAGTTTCTGCAGAACCATGGCCGAAATTTCTTCCGGTGAATATTCTTTGTTGTTCATGATTATGCGCACGCCTTCGCCGCTCTGCACGATTTTGTACGGCAGCCAGGCTTTGTCGCGTTGCACTTCTGCGTCATTCCAGCGGCGGCCGATCAAGCGCTTGATGGAAAACAAAGTATTCTCCGGGTTGACTGCGGCTTGGCGCTTGGCCAGCTGGCCGACTAAACGTTCGCCGTTTTTTGAGATAGCCACAACCGAGGGCGTGGTGCGCGCGCCTTCAGCGTTTTCGATGATTTTTGGCTGACCGCCTTCTACGATGGCCATGCACGAATTTGTCGTGCCCAAATCGATTCCGAGTATTTTAGACATAGATGTTATTTAACTTGTATCTTTATTGACTTAGTGTCTGAATCATCAGACTTGGGGATCATGACTTTGAGGATGCCGTTGTCAAAACTGGCTTCGGCTTTGTCCTCTTGGATCATGGTCGGCAAAGGTATCTGCCTGTAAACCTGGCCAGCGCGGATCTCTTTGCGATAGTAATTCTTCTCATCGACTTCAGTCTTGCGTTCTGATGTGCCGCGGATGGTGAGGAAACCATTTTGGATTTCCAAGCTCACGTTCTTGGGGTCAGCGCCCGGCAATGGAGTCTCAATGATCACGGCCTTGTCTGTCTCATACATGTCCACCGGCGGGATCAGGCCTTGCCTGGAAACCGGGACCATGGGCACGTCCTTGAAAAAGTCGTCCATCTTGTCAAAAGAGTCAAAGAATGGCGACCAACGAGTAATGTTATTCATATCAATTGTTGAGTTTATTCACTATCACTTTAGTCGGGCGGATGATTTTGTCTTTGAGCTTCCACCCAGGTTGGATTATTTTGATGATTTCGTCTTCTTCTTTTTCAGGATCCTGTTCTGTGCTGACTGCTTCGTGCATCGCAGGGTCAAAACCGTTTTTTGTTTCTATGTGCTCAAGTCCGATTGACCTGAAAGCCTGTTCCCAGAGCTGTTTGACTGCCTTGATGCCCGTGATCCAATTTTGAAGTTTCTTTTTGTCCTCGTCCGCTAAGTTTGAGATGTCTGGCACGTGCTCAAGCGCTGTCTCAAAGTGCTCGATGGCCGGCAACAGCTCGTAGAGCAGATTTTCGTTCGCATATTCCGCGATTTCCACTCTTGATTTTTCGAAATCTTTTTTCAAGTTGTCATAATCTGCTTTTGCCCTTTTCCATCCATCCAGATATTCCTGACATTTGGCGTCCATAGCGTCATTTTCATCGACAACTTCTTTTTTCTTTAGTCTTTCGTCTTTGTTCTGGTCGTTATCGTTATTCATACATTTGTGAAATCTTCTCGATTAATGAAATTGAAAGGCTGTAATCCATGCGCATGGGGCCGAGAATACCGATCAAACTGCCGTCAGGCTGGGAAACGATTACGCTGGAGCACATGGGGCCAAATGGGCATTCATTGCCGATTAAGGCTGTTGGGTGTTTGAACTCTGCTTGCCTGAGTTTGATCAGCACTTCATCCAAACGATCCAGTACATCGCTCATGGAAACAATGCGGTTCCAGTCCTTGAATTCAGATTGGCCGAAGAGGTTTGATAAGCCGGTGTAATAACTGTCAGCTTCACCCAAGCCGACTACAACTGCGTTCTGCGCCAAATCAGCCGCACAGCGAGCCAAAGCTTTTATGCGACGATTATCGGTTTCATCTGTCTTGGCCGCACCGTCTAATTCAGTAATTTCTTTTTTGGACAGGGCACGCGGCTTAAGCAAGTTATCAACGTAATATTGATAGCCTTTTTCAGTCGGCAATCTGCCCGAAGATGTGTGAGGCTGCATGATATAACCCAGTTCTTCAAGCTCAACAAAATAATTCCGGATAGTAGCCGGGCTTACGTCTAACTTGCACTTGGCGACCAAATGCTGGGACCCGACTGCTTCGCCGGTTTCTATGACTTGTTCAATTAATTTTTTGAGGGTGGCTTTTAGATGTTCTTCCATACTTAGCACTCAAAACCTGTGAGTGCTAACAGGATACCTATATATAAAAAGCCCGTCAAGGCGGGAAAAAGGGCTAAGTTTACTCGTACTGCAAGGCTTCTATCGGGTTGAGTTTGGCTGCGCGCCTGGCTGGGTAATAGCCAAAGACCAGGCCGATGGCAGTAGAGACGCCAAGACCCAAGGCCACGGCTCCCCAAGGGATGGTATAGGCCCAGTCGCCTAAGCCGGTAAATCTCAAGATAGACACTCCGCCCCAAGATATGATGATCCCGCTGATGACCCCGATAATGCCGCCTAAAACGCAAATCAAGATTGCTTCGGTCAAAAATTGTCCAAGAATATCGCCTTCATGCGCGCCCACTGCTTTGCGCAAACCGATTTCGCGCGTGCGCTCTGTCACGGACACGAACATGATGTTCATGATGCCGACCCCGCCAACGACTAATGAGATGGCGGCCATGGAAGTAAGCAAGATCTGCAAAATTGTACCAATGATGCCTGCGCGCTGCATGATATCTTCTTGGCCAGCAATAAAAAAGTCGTCTTTAGATACATCACCAGTTGGATTATCAAGATTATGTGCATCGCGCAATGTAGCCATGATCCTTTGCTTGGCCTCGGCTTGCGACAGATTGCCGATCTTGATGGTCATGTATTGCAAGTAATCCGTACCGATTTCGCGCATCAAGGCAGTGACTGGCACATATATCTGCTTATCCAAATTAGTGAAGAACCTGGTGCCAGCTGGTTTCATTATGCCTACCACGCGATAAGACGATTTGTTGATTTTGATTCTTTTGCCGATAGGATTTTCTTGGCCAAACAAGTCCCTGGCTTCATCACTGCCTAAAACAGCGATCTTGGAATCAGCTTCAACATCGTCAGACGTCACGAATACGCCTTGATCGACCTGAGTATCAAAAATCACCATTTGCGCTTCGGTCACGCCTGCAATCTGCAAGCGCTTGCTTTCGCCTGCATATTCCACCAGCATGCTGGACATGGTGTTTGCGCCCACTGATCCGACCCAGCTCAGTTGTTTTATTTTATTGTAATCCTTCATGGTCAAAGTCTGCTTGACCGAAGTGGTCGGAGGCCCAGACCCTGTGCCGCCATCCCCTGCTCCATTGCGCACGATCACCAGATCAGATCCGAAAGACGCGACTTGGGATAAAATCAATTTTTCGGCTGCTTGGCCCACGGCCAACATCAAAATTACTGATGCGACGCCGATCACAATCCCGAGCACAGTCAAAACCGCACGCCCTTTGTTGCGCATCAAGCTCATCCAGCTCATTTGTACTATATCGCGGACATGCATATTTAGTCGTTGGCGCGCATAGCGTCGATTGGGTTAAGCCGAGCAGCGCGGCGCGCAGGGATGTAGCCGAAGAAAACGCCGATCATGGTGGAGACGACCACTCCCAGGATGATTCCGCTCAGCGAAATCGTGAAGATCCAGCCTTGCTGATACTGCGAGATGATTTGGATAGTGAGCCAAGAAAGGAATGTGCCGAACACAACGCCGGCTGCGCCGCCCAAGACCGTCAAAACCACGGCTTCAGACAAGAACTGGCCCAAAATGTCGCCATGCGTTGCGCCGACTGCTTTGCGCAAGCCGATTTCCCTGATGCGCTCCGTAACTGTGACGAACATTATGTTCATGATGCCAATGCCGCCGACCAAAAGCGATATGGCCGCAACAGCTGAAAGCAAAATGCCTAAGATGCCCGTGATCTGTCCGACGACTTGGATCGCTTCTTCCTGGCTAACGACATGGAAATCATCTTTGGAATAGATTCTTTCCGGATTTTCTATATTGTGCAGATCCCGCAGGAGGTCCTCTACGTTTGTTTTCGCCAGAGCCATTGTGATGGTCGGCTGTTTCTGGACCACAAAATACGTAAAATGGTCTTTATGGTATGCATCCATCACGCTGGTGGCCGGAATGTAGACCATTTCGTCCAAGTTTTGGAAAAACTTAACCCCTAGTTTGTCCATTACGCCGATGACGCGGTAATTCACTTTGCCCAGCTTGATGCTTTTGCCTAACGCTTCCTCTTGCCCAAAAAAGTTTTCAGCCAAAGAATGGCCTAAGACTACTACGCGAGCATGACTGTCCACTTCATCCTGGGTAAAGAACATGCCTTTTTCCAAATGGTAATCGCCAATCGTATAATCTTCGGGCAATGTTCCGATGATGGAGATGTTCTTGCTCTGTCCGTTCACGGTCATCAAATCAGTCTGGAACAGTTCTCCACTCGCAGCCTTGACCCATGGTTCTTTTTGGATGCGCTTCAGATCCTTCATGGTCAAAGTTTCTTGCGGTGTAAAAGACATGCTCGTATCTTCACGCGGGCCGTTGTTGATGATCAGCTGATCAGAGCCGAACGAGGAAATTTGGTTTAAGATGTAGAGCTTGGCAGAATCGCCGATGGACAAAGATAAAATCACGGCCGCAATGCCAATGACAATTCCAAACATAGTGAGCAATGACCTGCTCTTTGTCCTAAGCAAGCTCTGGAGCGAGCTTGTCGCCAAGTCAGATAACTTCATTTGAGTATTTGGTCTTCTGATGCCGTACGCCTGTTCTTGACAGCCTCATCAGACACGATATTTCCGTCCCTCAGCTTAATGATGCGTTCCGCATGTTCGGCCGTGTATGTCTCGTGCGTTACCAAGATGATGGTATGCCCGTGTTTTTGGTTCAGTTCCTGGAGCAAATTCATGATTTGGATACCGGATTTGGAATCCAAGTTGCCGGTCGGTTCGTCAGCGAAAATCACAGCTGGCTTCCTGATCAAAGCGCGCGCAATAGCTACTCTTTGTTTTTCGCCGCCTGAGAGTTGATTGGAGAGGTTGGTGATCCTATGACCTAAACCCACGGACGTTATGGCCTCTTTGGCCAGGGCATCGCGTTTTGAGATGGGTACATTGGAATAGAGCAAAGGCAAGCGCACGTTTTCCAGCACAGTCGCCTTAGGCAATAGATTGAATGCCTGAAAAACGAATCCGATTTTTTCGCCGCGCATGCTTGCCAGCTGGGCATCATCGAATTTGGTAACATCTTCGCCGTCAAATTCATATAAGCCGGTACTGGCCACATCCAAGAAGCCTAAGATATGCATCAAGGTTGATTTGCCTGAGCCTGAAGGGCCCATGATAGCCAGGAATTGGCCTCTTGGGACTGAAAAGTTCAGGCCATGCAAGACAGGCGTGACAACACCGTCATTTTCGTATTGCTTAAACAGGTCGCGAACTAGAATGACATTTTCGTTCGTGGCTGCGTTGGAATCGCTCATATTTTATTGCCCAGACTCGCTGACAACGATCTTATCGCCGACAGCTACGCCTGAAGCGGCTTGGACCTTACCCTCATCGCCCTTGAGTCCGATCTGGATATTCCTCTGCTCTGGTTTTCCGTCAACCAGAACACGCAAAGACTTCTGGCCGGTCGCAGTATCTGTTTTGATGGCGCGCAAAGGCACGATAATCGCATCATCAACAGTGCCTGTGGTGACAATCACATTCGCGGTCATGCCTGGTTTGACGTCTTTGCCGTTCGGATCAAGCGACACGCGGATTTTGTAATAGATGGCGTCTTGAACTTTGGTCTGATCCGGATCTTCAGCAGTCACAGTCCCGGCAAACTTTACGTCATCGCCATAAGAATCCAAAGTAATGACACATGTCTGACCGACCACGACTTTGGCGATGTCAGCTTCGGGCACATTAGCCTCGATGTCATAAGACTGAGTACCGACCATGCGGATCTCTGCCACGTTCGGCGAAATCTCTTCGCCGATATCAGCAATGACTTCAGAGATAGTACCGTCAACCGGAGCGATTATCCTGGCATTGTTCAAATTTTCAGCTGCTTGGTCGCGAGCCACGGCCGCATCTTGGACCTGGGCCTGCAAAGACGCGATATCAACCTGGCGCGGCTTGGCTTTTTTGAGGTCTAAGGCTGCCTTAGCATTGTCCAAGGCTGCTTTTTGGATTGAGACTGCTGATTGAGCTACGCTCAAATTTGTTTGGACCGAAGCCGCGGCTGCATCATAAGCAGCCTGAGCTGTCTTGACTGCGTCCTGCAGTTTTTTGATATCCGAAACATTGCCTAAGACTGCACTCTGCATGCTTTGCCTGGCTGCCACGACTGATGTCCTTTGGGCAGAGACCGCTGTATAGTCCGCATCGATGATTGTTTTCTTGGCTGTGAGGTCTGTGCTCGTGAAGTAAGAAGATGTGATGCTGTTTGCTAAGACAGTCTTCACATCCAAGAGATAGGCTTGAATATCGTCGATCGCATCAGAAACTTTATCAGCCGCCGCGAGTATGTCTGTCTGAGTCGATGCTGACCCAAGCGTATTGACTGCTTTTTCAGCTGCGATTTTCATGGGCTTGGCAGCTTGATAGGAGCTTCTAGCCTCTTCGATCGAACCTGACTGCAAAATGCCGAGATATTGCTTGTAGGTTTGGTTGCTGGCCGTATCATCAAAACCAATGATCGCATCGCCGTCCACCAAGGCTGTATTCATTGATCCCAAGGCCGTCTCCAAGCTTGTGCGGGACGATTCAATGGCGTTCTTCAAAGCTTGATCGGAAATAGATCCGGAGTTGGCCAGGTTGTTGCGGGCCGTATCCAGAGCGATTTGGGCTGTGGTGATGCTGGCTTTATTCGTTGATTCTACATTCAGATAGTCTGCGCTGGCCTTGTCATAGGCAGCCTGCGCTTGCGCAACAGTCGTCTCGGCCAACCGTATCGACTGGGCTGACTCGCCTGCATTTTTTGCATTCAGATTCGCTTGGGCTATAGCCAAAGCCGCTTCAGAGCGCCTGAGGGCGAAAATCAAATCCTCATCTTTCAATTCTGCCAGGATCTGGTCTTTCTTGATTTTATCGCCGACTTTAACTTCAACGCTCTTTAAAGTGCCCGACGCCTTGAAAGCCAGATCAATCCTGGCCGCTGGTTTGATTTCGCCGGTCACTTCCACGGTTTGGCTCAGCTTGCCGGCTACAGCATCAACCGTCTCATAAGTAACGACTTTTGTCGCTGTGCTGCGTTGGTAAAAATAGCCACCGCCGATAATGAGGATGACCAGGATGACGTAGAAGCTTTTTTTCTTGAAAATCGATGGTATTGCCATATTTTTATTTGATGATGTCCTCCATTTGCTGTTTAAGATGGGTCATGAATTCACGGGCCTGATCCATAGGGATCAATCCGAGGCCGTGTTTATGCGTAGCCAAGACAATAAAACGATCCCCGACCTTGAGTTCAAGCAGGTCGCGGATTTCTTTTGGGATAACGACTTGGCCGCGCTCGCCTATAGTGGTAGTCGCGAAACAGGGTCGCTCATGTTCAGTCTTTTTGGCCATACAATATGAATAGTATGATTTCTCTGAAATTTTGTCAAGACCGCTTATTCCACTGCTCAACCAAGGCATTGAACTGGCCTCCGCGGTCAAATTCGTTCTTAAACAGACCGAAGCTGGCACAGGCTGGCGAAAGCAATACAACATCCCCTGCCATAGCGTCTGTGACGCAAGCATGGAACGCATCAGCCAGTGTATCGTGCGTATCGAATGCCAGTTTTTGCTTTTTGAGCGCAGCAGTGAATTTATCCAAAGCCGTGCCGATCAATACATGCGTTTTTATGTTTTTTCCTTTTATGACTTTGGCCAGCGGGGTGTAATCCAAGCCCTTGTCAGCTCCGCCGCAAATCCAATGGACGACATGCTCGTCGCTGGCAAAAGCTTTCAAGGCAGCGATAGCTGCGTCAGGCGTAGTGGCTGTCGTGTCATTGATGAAAGTCACTCCATTCTTGACCGCGATCTTTTCTTGCCTGAATGGCACGCCTCCGAATTTCATCAGCGACTCTTTGACGCCTTTTAGATTCGCTCCTGCTGAGAAAGCCGCGACAATGGATCCTAAAGCATTCATTATATTGTGCTCGCCAGGCAAGCCTATGTCTGAAATCGACAAAACCTCTGTTGCTTTGCTTTTTACCAGCGCAATGATTTTGCCATTAGCGATCCAGGCGCCGAGTTTTGCTGTATTTTTATTGGGCACCCACAAGGGAGTGCCCCGACGGGGATGTCTGGAAGAAAATCCCAGCACTTTTCCTGGAGCCTCATCCACATATGCTGATACGAACTTGTCGTCCAGATTCGGGATGAACAGATCTCCTGGTTTTTGGTTGCGCATGATCTGGGCTTTGGCTTCTGCATAATCCTCCAATCCGTCATAAGTATTCAAATGATCGCTCATCACATTGGTCCAGACAGCGATTTTGGGTGAGATGCCATTCAGGCCGCAGGTTTCCAAAAGCCAACTTGAGAGTTCGATGACTGCAATGTCGGTTTTTTTGGCTTCATCCAAAAACGTAAGCGGCGAAACCGTGATATTGCCGCCGACAAAAACTTTCTTGCCTGAACGCCGCAGCATGTCAGCGATCCACGCCGTGGTAGTGCTTTTGCCGCGCGTACCAGTGATTCCAATGACCAGACACGGAGTTTTCTCCAAAAAGATGGTGATGTCATTGACCACAGGCCTTTTGAGCTCAAGCGCATACTTGAACATCTCGGATTTGCGCGGGATGCCAGGATTCTTGACCACGATATCTGCCCACTCCACGTCTTCCAGCTTATTCTCGCCCAACCTAAACCTGACATTCTTGAATTTCTCGAGCGTCCTCACGTTTTCCCCTATCTGTTCAGCTATCTTCAGATCAGTCGCCAAGACATCGTGCCCTTGTTTGGCGAAATAAATCGCGGACGAGACGCCTGTGCCTTGCGGATAACTGCCTAGTCCAAGAATTAGTACCTTGAGTTTACTGGAGCGCTCTTGTGACTTGTGACTTGTGACTTGTGACTTTTTAGCGCGAGAGGTCATAGCGGATATCTTCTATCTTGCGTAAGTGCTGTTTTGATTGGTCGAACTTGCTGCGTAATGACCCTGTGAGGTCTAAGGCGGCCAATAGTTCAACGATCTCAAGGACGACTGCATGAGCGCGATCAACTGCTTTTGCATCATGTTCGGTTGCCATCAAAACAGCATAGCGCGCGATTTCGCCGGCGCAATCAGACAGCCCGCCCAAAATCGCATCTGGCTCGTCTTTACATTCATCCGGCACAGTGATTTTGCCTTTCAAAAACGATTCAAACAGCCAGGCTTCGGCAAATTCTTCCATTGCAGCGCGCCAGACTCCTTCGCCAGCCAGTTGAGGATTTTTCTTGATAATGCTTTGTCCGAGTTTGATTGATATGCGCGCCTGGTCCAGCACTTTCCTTTCCGCATCATTGCGGTGTGAAGAAAAAATTGCCCTTTTGGACAAGTTCAAAGCTTCTTGCGCTGCTGCGATCAAACGTTTGCGTTCAATTTCCAGGTGCTGCTTGTGTTTCCCGATTGCGGATAAGGTTATGGTCATATGCTTTTGCTTTGGATTTATAGACTCCTTCAACATGCCTTATGACTGCGTCCCAGGAGTAAAGGCGCTTGATTATTTCTTGGGCTCTTTCCCCGCGCTCTTGCGCCCCAAGGGGGTCATCTAATACCCACTGCATGGCTTTTACCAGGGCTTCGATATTGCCGACCTTGAAGCTGATGCCCGAGTGATCGATCAGCTCAAGATTTTCCGGGATATCGCTCATGACCACGATCTTGCCATAAGACATGGCCTCAAGCACTGCGACAGACAAGCCTTCGCTGCGCGATGGGTGGATCAAGGCCGAGCAATTGGCGATCAGTTCTTTCAGTGTCTCGCCTGTCTGATGTCCGGTGAAGATTATCCTCTTGTCGCCTTTGGCCAAACGATACAGCTCCTCGGCATACTTATTGTCATCAAAAGAGGCGCTGCCTGCGATCACTAATTTTTTGTGGGTATCCAATTTCCTGAAAGCCTTGATTGCATCATCCTGGGCCTTGTGCGGCACTAAGCGCGCCAGACTGAAGAAATAGTCATTCGGTTCCAATCCGAATTCACTGAGTTTAGTGTGTTTGACTTCCCCGCGCTGGACTTCTACGCCATTCGGTATTTGGTAGGTCTGCACGTGGAACATTATCTTGCACAAGAGTTCTAAACCGTGGGACGTGGTGATGGTCGCGTGCGGGAACTTGCAGGCTGCCCATTCGCCGAAGGCCAAATACATGCGCGCCAGCAAGCCCCACTTCTCGTGGAATTGGTCGCGGCTGTGGAATGTTACGATTGTGCGCGCCTTGCGTTTGAAGATCCTGGGAATCCAGCACAAGGTGGCTGGGCCCACGCCATGGTAGTGCAGGACATCGAATGGCTCGCCTAAGGCGTGTAGAGTAGACAGGAAGACATGGGTAATAGCATCAAAGTTCTTGCGGTTCCAGGAGGGTATGGTAACGATTTTGATTCCGTCCAAGGTCTTTTTGTTCTCTGGATTTGCGTATTTGCGCACATAAACCGTCACATGGTGGCCGCGCGCAACAAGATGCCGCGCAAGGTGTTCCACATGCGTTTCTACGCCCCCGCCAACGGGGTTTAGGCTTGGGAGCCCCTTGGCTCCGATCATGGCAATGCGCATCTTGATATTTCTGCGGTATTAAGATACTATTGTACCGCAAATCAGGCTATCTTAACAATTCCTCAGAAACCCTCGCCATTCTTCAGAAAGGACGCGTAGGACTCTTAGGACGCATAGGACCTGGCGCGAACGCGCCTGTAGCTCAGTGGTAGAGCAGTGGCCTTTTAAGCCAATGGTCGTGGGTCCGATCCCCACCGGGCGCACCACGTAAAAACCATGCCGTATAGCATGGTTTTTACGTGCCCCGTGGCGCATAGGTATGCAAGTAGGGACAGGTCGCGACCTGTCCCTACCATAATCCTGTATGTTTTTTTTGCATCCGTCATTTCTGCATGGTATACATGCTTTAAGGAGGTTTATAAATGGAGAATGCTGGCAACACACTCGAGTCTGTGCAAAAAGAGCTGGAACAAGCCCATTCTAGAATCGCAGAACTGGAGGCAAGCCTCAAGACAGCCGAAGCAGAGTTGAAGCGACTCAAGCCTGATGCAGAGAAAAAAGAGTGCATCAGCGCACAGGAATGCAAGAATCATTTCTGTCCTGTACATGGGAATCTGACTATTGTGCGCGGCGAACCACTGCCATCTGTACCCATGCCAGACAAATTGCCCCCGCTCGACTATTATTCCCAGGAAGAGGGTCGACGCCGCGGCTACTGCCGCTAGTCACGCTCTCAGCCTCTCATCAGAATCTTGATGAGAGGCGTTTTTTATAAAGTACAAACCCTTGACACATGTGACGTCACATGCTACATACTACACGAAGTCGGACCTACAAACCTAGAAAGGATTGCGCCATGAATACCCAAGAAAGTCGCGTCAGCTATAACGAGGCCACTTCGATCAAAGTCGGACGATTACTCCTTGCCAAGGGATTCTGTCCCGCCTCGTGCATGGGCGAGAGCCTTGTCGCGCTGGCTCATTCGGATTCCGTGGGCATCTTGTACAAGGATCCCGGGTTGAAGACGCGTAGTTTCTTCTTCGGTCTCATCAAGAAGGAACCGCGGCGGGTCTTTATTGGCACGATTTGGTTCAGGTACCACAACGCCGACGAAAAGAACTGGGTCCTTGAAGTCCAAGGCCGACAATATGTCGAGATGCTCGCGCATCTGGCCGAGGAAATAGCTTCAGTCTGCAACGTCAAAATCGACTTGCGGCTCACCCAGGAACAGCCTGAGGTCGAACACTTCTTTTCTGACATCTCTGGTGATTAGCCGAAAGGCAAGCCCACTACCACCTGACACTAATCTGCAAAAATTTAGCTTATTCCTCGACGATCGTCGAGGGTTTTTTTACCCGTCATTCCTAATCCCCAACCTCCGTTGAATAGATTACACATGGAGGACAGCGTGAAAAACTCAAGACCGCACATTATCTGCCTGGCAGTCTGCGCATTTATTTTCGTCTGCATGATGCTCTTTCCTTCGCTTTCTACCTTTGAGCCGCTGCGTGCCATTTTCAGAGAATGGACATATGTGGCCATCGAGCTCCTTTTGTTCGTTTCCATAATCGCCATTCTCACCTTCGGCTTTCTGGCTGACCCGTCGCGCCGCGACAAAGATGGCAACGTCAACTTCTCCTGGCCGCCCTGATTCCCCCTCGATCCCCCTTTCTGCAAAGGGGGCTTTTTGTATGTAAAAGTCTCCCTTATTAAGGGAGAAGCGAAGAGGAATAAAACTATACAGCCTTGACATTCTTCAATAAAAGCGCTTAGATGCTCGCACAAAGAAAGGACCTTGAAATGTGGCACAAAGAAAACGTTCTGCACATTCCGGTTGCGCCCAATGTCTGCGGACAAATTTTGCGCGAGGTGGAGCACAACGAAAAGTGGTCCATTGCCCATGTAGCCATGAATCCGCAAGCAGCGTCGCAAGCGCACTACCATGAGAAGATGGACGAAATCTACGTCATCCTCCAAGGTCAAGGCGACATCACCAAGGGCAATACGGATGCTGAGCGCATTCGGAACTTGGCCTCCATGCGCCCGGTGACAGTCGGCAATGTTGTAGAAATGCCCGCCTGCGTCATACACGCTTTGAGCAACACGGGCTATGGCATGCTGGAGCATTTGGTCATAGCCTTGCCGCCATTTGACCCTGAGGATGTCCAACTCCTCGGCAACTTGGCGCCGTATGCGCAAAAAGACCACCCCATTGCCATGCCCAAGCCCCAGGATTGCTTTGATGGGGCGAAAATCGTGCCCTACGTATTCCCGGACCATGACCTCAGCATCGCATACGGCTGGACAGGCCCTGAAGATGCCTCCCGCAAGCGCTTCCATTATCACAAACGATCCACTGAATGGGTCTATGTGGTAGAGGGCGAAGGCGTGTTTCACCCTATAGACTCCTGCAACGAACCCATCCATCGTGGCGACTGGATCAAGATCGAAACCAAAACTCCTCACCGCTTCGTGAACACCGCGCCCGAAGACCTGATCCTGGTCTGCATCTCTTCCCCTGCCTTTGACATGGAAGACGTGTACTTCGTCTGATTCGTCTCACAGCCACTCACGTGGCTTTTTTTAGTCTATCTCCTCCGGCAAAAAGCGTTCAACCAAACCTGCCCACTGCGTGCCATCGTCTGTTTTGATGAGTTGATGCAATTCGCGGGCCAGCCGACGCTGCTCATCAGGATTTCGTAAAAGTTTTCTGACTGCGCGATTCAAATCCTGATAAAAATTTTCGCCTTGTTTGACTTCTATGACCGAATGCCCCAAGTGCCTGGTATTTTTTTCCTGATGCGAATGCGGGATGGGCACAAGTACGCAAGGCTTAGATAAGGCCGCAAAATCAGTGATCGCGCCCATGCCTGCGCGCGAAATCACTATATCTGCCGCGGCATAAGCCAGAATCAATTCGTCTTTGTTCATGAACTCGCGCCTGACATATCCAGGATATTTTTGGCTTCCATCACTCCTGCCCTTGCCCGTAATATGGATTATCTGCCTGCATTCGCACCAGTTATCCAAATCATTTTCCAATACAGTATTCAAAGCCCTTGATCCAGTGCTTCCGCCCACCACCAAGACAACGGGCTTGGTTATCGTCAGGCCAAAGTGCTGGACAGCCGCAGATTTTTCGGGCAATTGCACGTCCGCGAAACGATTCGGCGTCGCAATCGGGATCTCGTCTGCTTTGGATCTGAATTTTTTATAATGATATGTAAATGTCGTGGTTATCAATTTGCATTTGTCGGCCACTGACACATTGGATAGGGACGGCAAAAAATCCAACTGGTGGATCAAGCACGGTATGTTTTTCTGCGCGGCATAACGGATAATCGGGACTTGCGTAAAACCACCGGCGCCGATCACCAAATCAGGCTTCCACTTGTCCACGAATTCGCGGGCTGCATTGCGCGCCTTAAGATAATCAAATGGCCAGGTGAACAACGTCTTAGAAAAGTAGCGCGGGAACTTGGCCACTGGAATGCTTACAAAAGGGATGTGCAACTCCTCAACCGGCTGCCTCTCAGGGCCTTCCGGAGTCCCAGCCCGGACAAACTTATCATGCGGATGGAGTTCGTGGAGTTTTTTGTACAAAGCCAAGAGCGGGGCTGTCGGGCCCATTGTTCCTCCGCCAACCAAAGCGATTATCCTCGCCATAATTCTGAGCCGCGGCTTATTGAGGCCATGATACCACAGCCTATGCTTAAGGCAACAAAAGCTGAGCTGCCATAGCTTACGAAAGGCAAAGTCACACCCGTGATGGGCATGAGCCCGATCATTGAGGCGACATTCAGCGTCGCTTGGATCAAGAACCAGGCACCGATGGCCGTGGCCAAAAATCTTCCGAACAAATCAGGTGCGCGCTTGGCAATGGAAAAACACTGTTTGATGAAGTACCCGAACAACGCTAAAAATCCCAGGCAAAATATGAATCCCATTTCTTCGGCCATGACAGCAAAGATGGAATCGCCGGCCGCTTCCGGCAAATAAAGATACTTCTGTCTTGAGTGGCCATAGCCCAAGCCGAACAAGCCGCCAGACCCGATCGCCAGATAAGCTTGATTGATGTGATAGCCGATTCCGCTCGGGTCAAGCTCAGGATGCAGAAACGTCAGGAATCTTTGCGCGCGGTAAGGCGTCATTTTGATTAAGAGGATGATCAAGGCCATAAAAGTCGCACCCAAACCAAAGAACCAACCAAGCGGAGCGCCTTCAATGAAGTATGCTGTCAAAGCCGCTCCGACGATCACGGCCATGGACCCGGTGTTGGGCTGCATGATCAGCAAGAACATGATGATGGACAGTGACATCAAAAACGGGAACAAACCCCTTTCCAATGTTTTGGAATCTTCTCCATGCCTTTTTTCCAGCCAAGCCGCAACATATATCAGGAAAAATATTTTCACGAACTCAGACGGCTGGAACGCAATACCCAGATTCACCCAGCGCCCAGAACCGCCGAACTTCATACCCACTCCTGGCACATACACCAGAACGAGCAAGACAATCGAGATGATTAAGGCTGCCGGAGCGAATTGGGC
>CAZPAP010000006.1:0-29729 GCA_964584725.1 uncultured Gammaproteobacteria bacterium | reverse complement strand
TGTGCATCAAAAGATCAAGGAAAAGAACACCAAAGGCGAGGACAAGGAACGCATCCAGGTCTTCGAGGGCACTGTGCTTAACGTACGCGGCGCAGACGTGAACAAAACAATGACAGTGCGCAAAATGAGCGGCAATGTGGGCGTGGAAAGGATTTTCCCGTTAAGCTCGCCCGTGATCGCCAAGCTTGAGCTGGTAAGCCAGATCAAGACCAGGCGCAAGGTCATCACTTTCCTGCGCAAAACCAAGAAGCACTTGAGGGAAGTCAAACCTAAGACAGCTGCACAACAAGCATAAACGAATCCTCCGCCCAGCGGAGGATTTTTGTAAGGCATTGCACACTGCGGCTTTCTGACATATCGTATATTCATATGAAATCAATCTTCAAGATACTGATTGCCGCGTTCTTGGCCCTGGTTGTACTGGGCCTTGGCATATACGCGGGCTATCGCATATTTGCTCCACAGCAAAACAAGACCCAGGTAACAGCCCAGGTCATTTTGACGGCTTTGCGCGACCGCGGCTTTTTGGTCACGCAGACTTATGTTTTTGACGAACCCGTGACCATCACCAAAAAATCAGGCAGTGCTTTGAGTAATTTCTTTTTCGGGCAAACCATCACTGCCCGCGGAGCCATGGAAGCTAACTTGGGCATTGACCTGGGCAAAGTCTCGACCAGCGACATCCAGATCCAAGCCGATAAGATTGTTGTCACGGTTCCTAAAGCCCAGTTGTTCAATGTGCGCTTAATTGGACCCCTGGACGTGCAAAATACTCAGGGAATCCTGAAACGCCTGCTGGAAAATGACAATGGCTATAACGAAGCCCAAGCTGAACTCGCCAGGGTAGCGGAAGAAGCAGCCACCAAGCCGGAATTCGTGGACCGCGCCACAGAATCAGCCAAAACAGAAATCGCCAGGCTTGTCGGTTATATCGCCCAAGGAAAAACCATTGAGGTCAGCATCAAATAAACCAACTGTCATTGCGAGGAATCTGATGACGAAGCAATCTCACTGTAATGCAAGTGAGATTGCCGCGCTACGTCCAACTACGCTCGCAATGACTTTATTGCGTAATGCCCTTGTCTTTTTCGATTGACGAGTATTTGTTTGAAATCGTATCAGCCATGAAATCTATTGAATTGTCGACTGGGGTGCCGAATTTGTAGTTCACGTAAAAGGCTTCGTTGATGTCATCCACTTTTGACGTCCAATCAGCTCCGTAAATCGCACGCGCCACAGCCTCTGTTTTGAGCCAGCGCAATGTACCATTCCTATCCACTGCATAAACCTTGTCGTCTGTCTGGAATTTTACGGGTTTTACGCCTGGGCGATAAGTCACATTGCCGCCGATCGGAATCTTGGTCATGTCTTCGATGGAGATGACACGCACATTGTCGAAAGACGTGTACCAGGTGAAATAGACCTTATCATTTGAGAACACATACCTGCGGCCATTGGACGCAAAATAATAGACGGCCGTGTCGCTGAAAGTATTCGGGTCGCTGTCGCTCGGGATCTTGATCAAACTGCCTGGCGCCAAGCCTATGTCCAAGCCATTGGCGAACTCAATACTGACTGCGCCCGGGGCTTTTTGCCCATTCACATAAGCCGTGATGCTGGACGTGCCGTTCTTAAGCGACCGGACAAGGAATTCGGCCTTGCCATAATCATTGGTCGTGACGCTGGCCGGCGTAATCTCGTCCATCTCTCCCCTGCTGGAGCTTAGGGTGACGGTTGCGCCCGGGGCCGAAAGATAATTCACGGTCCTGACACGCACGCTCACGATTGCCTGGTCTATGCCATCAGCATTGACCTTGGCTTTTGACGTACTGATGGTGGTTGAACCAACATCGATTTCTGCAGCTTGCGAACATAAAGGCAATGCGATTGCCAAAGACGCCACGAGTGCGCCTGTAATAAACCATTTATTCATACCGGGATAGGATAACATAAAAACACAGTATATAAGTAGAGACGCCCTGGCAGGACGTCTCTACATTGATCGTATTTATTGTTTTACACCACTTCTTTCAGATATTTGGCTGTGATGCTCTTTTTGTTCTTGGATACTTCCTCTGGCGTGCCTTGGGCCACGATTTCGCCGCCTTTGACTCCGCCATCCGGGCCCATGTCTATGATCCAATCCGCGCATTTTGCTACATCCAAATTATGTTCGATGACCAAGACCGTGTTTCCCTTGTCCACCAAAGCATTCAAGACTTGGAGCAAACGCTGGATATCGTCAAAATGCAGGCCTGTCGTCGGTTCATCCAAGATGTACAAAGTCTTGCCGGTAGCGCGACGCGAAAGTTCGGTCGCGAGCTTGACGCGCTGGGCTTCGCCGCCAGACAAAGTCGTGGCTGGCTGGCCCAAGCGGATATAGCCCAAGCCGACTTCGTGCAAGACAGAAAGCTTCTCGTAGATCAAAGGCTGGTCAGAAAAGAAACGGCGCGCTTCTTCCACCGACATGTCCAAGATATCCGCGATATTCTTTTCATGATAATGGATTTCCAAGGCTTCGGAATTATAGCGCTTGCCATGGCACTCGCTGCACTCGGAATATACGTCAGACAAGAACTGCATTTCGATTTTCACATAGCCGTCTCCGCCGCACGCCTCGCAGCGACCTCCGCCTTTGACATTGAAAGAGAATTTGCCGGCATCATAGCCGCGCATCTTGGCCTCTGGTATGGCAGTGAACAAGTCGCGGATGCCAGTGAACACGCCTGTGTAGGTCGCTGGGTTGGAGCGAGGCGTGCGGCCGATCGGAGACTGATCCACTGACACGACCTTGTCCAGATTTTCCATGCCTTCGATCTTTTTGTGGGCGCCTGGGAGATCCTTGGCATTGTAGAACTTGGCCGACAAGGCGCGGCCCAAAATATCCAGCACTAAAGTCGATTTGCCTGAGCCGGACACGCCTGTGACGCACACGAATTTGCCCAGGGGCAGTTTGAAATCCACGTTCCTCAGATTGAATTCCGAAGCCCCGCGCACAGTCACGTTCTTGTTATTGCCTTTGCGCCTGGTTTTAGGCACATCGATCTTTTTCTTGCCTGTGAGATAAGCAGCTGTGACGGATTCCTTGTTCTTTTTGATTTCAGCTAGCGTACCGGCAGCCACGATTTCGCCGCCATACTCGCCTGCGCCAGGGCCGACGTCCACGATATAATCCGCAGCCTTCATCACTGCTTCGTCATGCTCGACTACGATTACTGTGTTGCCCAGGTCGCGCAAGCGCTGCATGGTGCTGATGAGTTTTTCGTTGTCGCGCTGGTGCAAGCCGATTGATGGCTCATCCAAAATATAGATCACGCCCGAAAGATCTGACCCGAGCTGGGCAGCCAAGCGCACGCGCTGTGATTCTCCGCCCGAAAGGGAGATGGCACTGCGATCCAAGGTCAGGTAGCCCAGGCCCACATCCAAAAGATTGGTCAAACGGCGCACGATCTCGTTGCTGACCTGGTTGGCCACCAAGCGCTCTTGTTCGCTAAAGCCCATGACATCTGCTTTTTTCTCGACCTTGACGCGCGAGATCTTGCTGGGTTTGGCTTTGGCAACCGCGCTCTTGGAGATCTTGTCGAAAAACACGTATGTGTCTTCCAAAGACAGTTCCACCAGTTCAGCAATGCCTTTGTTGGCGACTGTCACGCCCAAAGCGGTCTTGTTCAAGCGCTTGCCATTGCATTCAGGGCAAATGAGCACGCGCATATAGCTCTCTATTTCCTTTTGCACGTATTCGGAATCAGTCTGTTTGTATTTTTCCTCAAGCATGAACAATATGCCCGGGAAATTCATAGTCTTGTTCTCGACTTGATATGTATCTTCGCCTGTTCCTTCCAAAATCAGCTTCATGGCCTCGGACGAAATCTGACCCACTTCCTGATGGACTGAAAAACCATGCTTCTTGCCCACCTCTTCCAGCAGCTTGAGATGGGTCGTCTGGTTGCCCGCTATCCTGGTCCAAGGCTTTATGGCGCCCTGGGCGATGGTAAGGCGCTTGTTCGGCATCACCAGGTCAGCATCCAGCACAAGCTTGGTCCCCAGGCCTGTACAGGCCGGACAAGCCCCGTGCGGAGAGTTGAACGAGAACAGGCGCGGTTCAATGCGCGGCAAAGAAAGATTGCAAAAACTGCAGAACAAGGTCTCCGAAAACGAGACTTCTTCGCCCGTATCCTCATTCACGGCCATGACCATGCCATTGCCCAAGTCCAAAGCGCCTTTGAGCGTCTCAGCAAAGGCCGCAAAGACCATGTTCGTGTCTTTGTTGATGCGAGTGACCAAAACCTCGATGTCGTGCGGCTGAGTCTTGTCTGTCCTGGTGTGGAGCAATTCATCGATCTCAACCAGCGTGCCGTCAAACCTGACCTCGCGGTAATTTGAGTTGCGCGCAGCCTGCAGAACAACCTTGTGCTCGCCTTTTTGGGCGCGGACCATTGGCGCAAGCACCAAAACAGCCCCGGTCTTGGACATGGCCAGGATCTTTTCGCCGATTTCCTGCTGGGTCTGGGCCGCGACTTCGCGTCCGCAGTTCGGGCAATGCACCCGGCCGGCGCGGGCATACATCAATCTTAAAAAATCATAGATCTCCGTGACCGTACCCACGGTTGAACGCGGGTTATGCGAAGAAGATTTTTGGTCTATAGCCACAGTCGGCGACAGTCCGGAAATCTCATCCACATCAGGCTTGTCCTGCAACTCCAAAAACTGCCTGGCATATGAAGAAAGGCTCTCCATATAACGCCTTTGGCCCTCGGCGTGGATAGTATCAAAAGCAAGCGAAGATTTGCCCGAGCCTGAGAGGCCGGTCATGATGACCATCTTATTCTTTGGCAATGTAAGCGAGACGTTCTTTAGGTTGTGGACTCTCGCTCCTTTGATTCCGATATGGTTTTGGGCAGACATGTTCAATCTTTTCCGTCCCTTCAGCCGGGGACAACTTATTCCCGAGACTACCAGAAATCTTAAAATATGGCAAGTCTGCCTAGTGCCCTAGAAACCGCTCGGCAGCTTGTACCCTCCGACAGCCGCTAAGTTTTGCAACCAATTCGGCACAGTCCCCAACATGTCAGCCGCGGTTATCGGACACTGTATTATCTGCTGATGGTTAGCTGCGGCAATGAATTCCTGCGTTGACCATGTATTGTCTATATAGTTGGCTTTAAAAGACGGGCTGCATTTCGCATCATTGACTAAAGTCTGGCCAAAACTCTGGAAAACCAGACTGGTGAAGAAGTTTTGGCCGCATGTCTGCGTGATTCCGTTCGGTATGTACCAAAGCACTGCGCCGCTGTCTTGGGCGCTTGAACCGATATTGGTATTGCAATGCGCCTTGGTCAGTATGAACCTGGTGGTCAGCAATTCGCCTGGCCTTTCCAGATCCAACAACAAAGCCACTCTCCCGAAATCATAACCTGCGTTTTTGCATTCTTGGACGGCTTTCTTGATCCTGTCTTCAGTCATGGTATTGATGAGGAAAGTCCCGATCGAACCGCCCGTGTTTGCGGTTTTCACGTTTTCAATCTTTATCGCCTCTTTGTCGCTGATATCCACTGTCTTAGAATCTTCGACCGGCTGATTTGCCTTGAAACAATACAGCGATGCCTGGATGGCAGTTGCCGTGTGCGTGCCGCCCAACAAAACCCGTCCGAAAACCTGCACCTTGTCATTGTTCGTGCATCCGTTCATGCGGTTCGTGGAAAGGCCCTTGCATTGCTCGGAATCCACGATGCCGGTTGAGCATGTCATGCAGGTTTTGCCTTGGCCGCACGAGTTGCCCATGCAGACATTGGTCGAATCCGAGCCTTCAATAAAATATTCATTGCCGCACTGGGTCTGACTCAGGCTAAGGGTATAGCCTTTTGAAGAAAGTTCAGCCTGGAAATCCTTGGGGCTGTCAGGCGGTCCAGCATCCATATATTTCGTAGTGCTTTGGTTGATTTCAGGACAATATTTGAGATTATAGAAAGACAGGCGATTGATCATCTTTATCTCGTATGTCTTCAGATTCAATGTGTTCGGATTGATGTTGGCTAAAATGGCATATGCACCCAAACCCAAAGCCAAACCCATCAAGGAATCGATCATTGTGCTCTTGGCCGTAGTGATTTCCGCGCCAACGGCTGAGACCATGTATTTGAATGCGCCCCAGATGAAAAAGATAGCTGAAGCGACAACGATGATCCCGATTCCGGTATTGAATAAGAGCGCAATGAAATTTTTCAGGCCGCGGATGGTCTTGACGCCGAAAATCGGATATTGAAGATTGTAATCAGGTTCAGGAGCGATGCAATAACCCTGGGTTTCGGCTCCGCGCTTGGTACAACCCTGCCCGGCCTTGAAATTGCTCACGCTCCCCGAAGCATCTGCACACTCCTTGGCTGTAAAGCAAAAAGTATTGATCGGGATATCGCGGCGGATTGCGGCTTTATATTCTTTGTTCGCCCCGGAAATCTTGCAGCAAGTGTTGCCCGCATCCTGGCAACCCATGCCCTTGCCGCTCGGGGTGCCATTCTGCGTTTTGCATAACTCATCATTGTCAGTGCACTTGAAGTGCACATCCAGTTTATCTGAGCCTGAATAACCGAAATTGCAGTCTGAATTCTGGGAAAGCTGGGCAACCGATTTCGGGACTTTGCAGCAAACGCCCAAAGAGCAGCCAAAGCCGCCGCCTGTCGATGCGCCGCCTGGATATTTTTGGGTGCAATCCTGTTCCGTGGGAGCGCATTTGAATGTCACCTGGCCCCAATCAGCGCCTTCATAATCATAGTTGCACTCGCCTGCCGTATCTTTAGGGATGATGCAGCACACGCTCTTGGCGCCTCCGCAGCCATAGCCCTGCCAGCACTTGCTCTTAAGCAGCGAAATGTTTTTGGTGGCAGCCTGCGTGCTCAAACAAGCCGTGACAATGTCCTGGACATCTGTGCCGCAATAATCCTGCATGCACTGGCCCGCAGCATGTCCTGACTGGCAATTGTTATTCAATGGCGGCGGAGCTTGCAGGCCAGCCGTAAAATCATAGGCCGCATCATTCTGTTTCATCTTATCGATCTGGGTCTGCGTAGGGCCTTGGCCTTGGCCCGGCACAATGGCCAAGACAGCCGGCGCAAAAATCCAAAAACCAAAAAATGACAGTGCGGCAATGGCAAAGGCCTGCTGGCGAATAATTTTTTTAGCCGCTGTCATAATCATCTGAACAAGGCCGTGATCTGATCGATGCTGACTACTCCTTCCAGTTTACTTCCATCCACAAAAAAGGTCGGGGTGCCGCGGACGCCGGCGCGTGCTCCGATCGTTTCTGAATTTGTGACTAATTTTTCCGTCTTGGCTTCGGACATGCACTGATCATAGGCCGCGATATCTACCTTAAGATCCTTGGCAAAGGAGCGAAGGTCATCAGCCGTGTGTCTATTCTGTTCTGAGAACAAGCGGTCGTGGAAAGCCCAATAGATCTCTGCCTTGGCCTGATTCCAAACGCATCTGGCGGCTTTGGCCGGCAGCATGGCCTCAGGGTGTATGTCAGCCACAGGAAAATCCAGGATAGTTACTTTTACGTCTGGCTTGAATATCATGAAATCGCGCAAGATCGGGACCATCTGCTTGCTGTAAGGACAGTCATAGTCAATAAAGACAACGACCTCATGGCTGGAGCTGGCCGGGCCGGAAAACGGGTCTGTGGCTTTGCCGCTTACATAATCCTTCATGCTTTGCAGATATTTTATCTGCAAAGGGTCCAATGGCTTGGGTGCAGTCGTTTTGGCCAAGGCTTGTTCGAATGTCTTGCCGTTTTTGATTTCTTTATAGAAATAAACCGTCCTCCAGACAAACAGACCCAAGCCAACCAAAGTGATGACTGCCAAAATCAACCCAGCCATCCTCCAGCCATGCTTATAAAAAGGTTTTGCGTCCTCCATGCCTTCATTATACCACATAAGAATCACCAAATTCTAATTACCGATTACCAAGGAATCATCAATAACCGAATATTCAATTCCGGATTGGTTATTTGGAAATTGGAGCTTTTTTGGATCTTGTATCTTCGAAATTGGTAATTGGCCCAAGTATTGACTTTCTCTTCCGAAATGAGTAGATTATTGCTCATGCGCCAATTAATACTACCTATCATACAAGTCGTACTGGCAGCCCTGCTTACCGCCTCTATCCTGCTCCAGCAAAGGGGTACAGGCCTGGGCGCGACCTTCGGAGGCGAAAACACGGTTTTCAGAACAAAGCGAGGCCTGGAAAAGGGTTTGTTTTATGCCACTATCGGCTTATCAATCCTCTTCTTCGCCGGTGCCATCCTGAACCTGGCTTTAGCCTAATATGCCCTCTACGGAACCTGCCAATAAACTGGCGGGACGCGTTTGGGCACGATTACGGAAAGTCTTTTTTTGGCTCTCGCCAGAAAAACGCGCCTCAGCCGAGCAAGAACCTGAATCAGAACGCGACCACGCGTTGGTTTTGTCTATTACCCAGCCTAAGCACGTGCCCCATTGGAGGCAACTTAGATATTCCGGGCGCGTCTTGAACTCAAACGAGAAAAAAATCCTGGTGACAGCTATTGTCTTGGGCAGCGTCTTTTTGATTGCTGCTGTCGCGATCCTGATAAACCAAGACACGATCAGCATGCCAGCAGGAGGCGGTACTTATACCGAGGCTCTGGTCGGCGAACCGCAGGCCTTGAACCCGATCGATGCTCCAGCCAATGACGCTGATGCTGATATCTCCAGTCTGATTTATTCCGGCTTGTTCAAGATGCAAGGCATGGATGCCATGCCGGATTTAGCTGAAAGTTTTAGCTGGAGCCCGGACAGCAAAATCCTGACCGTGAAGATCAGGAAAGACGCCAAGTTCCATAATGGTTTGCCTGTCACGGCCGATGATGTGCAGTTCACGATCGAGTCCATCCAAGACCCGGCGCGCGGCTCTTTGCTTGAACCAATTTTCCGCAGCATCAGCGTGGGCATACTTGATCCGCAGACAATCCAGTTTACTTTGCCGCGGGCTGATGCGACGTTTCTGGTCGCTTTGACTGTGGGCATCGTGCCATCTTCTTTATGGGAAGATATTCCTGCGAACACAGCCAGGCTGGCGAATCTGAATCTGAAGCCGATCGGCAGCGGCCCCTATCTGGTGAAGTCTTTTACCCGCGACCAAAAAGGCCTGATCCGCTCTTTCACGCTTGAGGCTTGGCCGGATTACTATGGAGTCAAACCGCACATCAAAACAATAACTTTCCAGTTCTACCCCGATTCCCAAACAGCTGAAGATGCCATCAAATCAGACTTGGTCGATGGCCTGGCTTTTGTCTCCCCGACCGAGATCGACCGCTTCAAATCAACTGCCCGCTGGAACTCAGTTACTTTGGAATTGCCTCAGCAGACAATCGCTTTCTTCAACCTGAAAGACAAGCTGCTCTCTGACATCCGCATTCGGCAAGCCTTGGCTTTGGCCGTTTCAAGGCAAGACATAATCAATGCCTTGGGCGGACATGGCGTGGCCGACAATTCAGCCTATCCTTTTTTGCCTGCAACCAATCAAACCGCTTCCAGCACTGACTTGGAAAACGCGCGCAAGCTTTTGCAGACCGCTGGCTGGGTCTTGCCCAAAGATTCCAATGTCCGCGTCTATGAAAAGCCAAGCGCGACAACCAAGGCAACTAAAGATGTAGCCAAACCAACCACCACAGACCAACAAAAACTTTTGATTTCAATCACTGTCTCAGACCAGACGGACTTGCTTAAAATCGCAGACGTCTTGAAGCGCCAATGGTCTTTGCTCGGAGCCCAGGTTGAGATCATGCCTTTGGACCAAGTCTCTTTGCTCAGGAAAGCCAACCATGACCGCAATGGCCAAGTCATACTCTCCAATATCTTAGTCGGCGCAGACCAGGATCTATTCCCCATTTGGTGGAGCGGCCAGGCCGGCGAACGCGGCATGAATTTTTCGGCTCTGGCGGAAAAAGATGTCGATACATTGATTGATCTGACCAAGTCCTCGACTTCCACGGCCATGCTGCAAAAGTCGCGCGAGAAACTTTCCGCCACGATCCTTAAATACGCTCCTGCTGCCTTCCTTATCCGGCCTTTGTATTCATACGTGATTTCGACCAAGGTCAAAGGCTTGCCCCAAGGCGAAGTGCTGGCCCGCCCCTCAGATCGCTTCCAGAACATTGAGGATTGGTATATCAAGACAGGGCTGAGGTGGAAATGATACTGAGAGATACAGAGAGCAAGATTGACTTTGTTCGGTAAAAACGACATAATTGCCGCGCTATAAGTCACGATGGGCTCAAGCAAAATAAGTCGCGGTGGCGAAACTGGTAGACGCACTAGCTTCAGAAGCTAGCGGTCGCAAGGCCATGAGAGTTCAAGTCTCTCCCGCGGCACCATGCAACAATAGACCCGAAAGGGTCTTTTTGCTTAAGTTTTGACAATCCCCCCAATCTATGCTATAGTATGTAGGTAAACAAATAACGACTGCTGCAGATTTGCGCTGAACCCAGCGAAGATTCCAATAGTCGTGATTCAAAAATTTAAGAGAAAAAACGCTCCTTTTGAATGATGGCTTTTCATAAAAACTCATCTGGCAGTTTGTGAATTTATTTCTAACAATTAATACAGTCTAGCAAGACGTACCAACACAAACATTGTTTGCCTGATTTAAAATTAAATATGGAACAACTAAATAAATATCCTGTAAGCAACCGCCCCAATAAACGGTTTGGCGGACGCCCGATTATAGTTACCGGGCAGGATCAAACCAATGCTGGCAAAAAATATGACCATAAGGACATAATTGCCAAAGCAATAAAACAAGCTTCACTCAAGACTGAGCTTTTGCGTGCAGCTGCCAGCGATACCCAGCGCTATAAACTAGGAAGACTGGATAATCGTAGCTCGCAGTTCGCATCTCGTAGCTCGTCTACGACTTCGACCGGAGCTCGTCCCCAGACGAATCAATTTCCGTCTCGCAATGCAAGGCCAGCGGCTGGAACACAACAGAACCAATCGCGTTTTGCCAGCGATGTGCATGCGAAGTTTGTCCACGCCTCTGGCGGGATCCCGTCCGCAGGCGGGAATGCGCGCAGATCGCCGGATACGCAAAAACCTAGTGGAGATAAGAAAAAGCGCTCCAAAGACGGCGGACGCGGTGCTTTTAACGCACCTCAGCCGCGCATGAGCACTTATAAAAACAAGCCCAGGCTCAAGACTGGCACTGACAAGGATACTTTGGGCAAAGAAGAGCGCCTAAAGATCATGGTTTTGGGCGGCAACGAGGAAGTCGGTCGCAACATGACCATGTTTGAGTACAAGAATGACATTCTTTTGCTGGATATGGGCTTGCAGTTTCCGGAAGACGACATGCCTGGCGTGGATTACATCATCCCCAACACCAGCTACATCACTGACAACAACAAAATCAAGAATATCCGCGGCGTAATCATTTCGCACGCGCACTTGGACCACATCGGAGCTATCCCCCACTTGGCTCCGCGCTTAGGCAACCCGCCGTTCTTCATGAACGCGCTGACTGCCGGCATCGTCAAAAAGCGCCAAGATGATTTCAGGAGCGGCCCGCCCATCAAAATCAATATCATCAAATCAAACGATGTATTGCAATTGGGTTCGTTCAAAGTGGAATTTTTCCGCGTGTCGCACAACATCCCTGATTCGTTCGGCGTTATCATCACCACCCCGGCTGGTATCGTGGTGCACACCGGAGACTTTAAGATCGATACCAATCCATCCGGCGATTTGCCGACTGAGATAGATAAGATCAGGGCTTTGGGCAGCAAAAACGTGCTGGCTCTTATGGCTGACTCGACTAATGCCTCGATCCCAGGCCGCCAGCTGACTGAAGGCGACATTCAACATAATATCGACGACATCATCAACAACGCCAAAAGCCGCGTTATCATCGGCACGTTCTCTTCCATGCTTGGACGCATCCAACAGATCATCTGGGCCTGCGAACGCTGTGGCCGCAAAGTGGCCATTGAAGGCTTTTCCATGAAATCCAATGTGGCTATTGCCCAGGAGCTCGGATACATGAAAATCCAAAAAGGCACGCTCATAGAAACCAAACAGGCGCTCAAATTGCCGGATGAACAAGTCGTGTTCATCTGCACGGGCGCCCAGGGCGAGGATAGGGCTGCACTCATGCGCATTGCCAATGGCGACCACCCAATGATCCAAGTCGAACAAGGAGACACGGTCGTGTTCTCATCGTCTGTCATTCCAGGCAATGAGCGCAGCGTGCAAAGGCTGAAAGACACCTTGTACCGCGAGGGCGCCGAAGTCGTGCACTACCAAATGCTTGATGTGCACGCTGGCGGCCATGCGCGCCAAGAAGACTTGAAGCTCATGCACGATTTGGTCAAACCGAAATACCTGATTCCGATCGAGGGCAACCACTCGTTCTTGAGGTTGCATGCCAAGGCGGCCATGGAAAACGGATTCAAGAAAGAAAACATCTTTATTGCCGACAATGGCCAGATCATGGAATTTGATTTGCACGGCCATGGCATTTTGACCAACCGGAAAGTCCCGACTGAATATGTATTCGTTGACGGCTTAGGCGTCGGCGACACGAACCAAGTGATTTTGCGCGACCGCAAAGAGCTTGCGAGCGACGGCCTGGCCATCGTGTTCGCAGTCGTGTCCGGCCAAACCGGCAAAATGCTGAAGATGCCCGAGATCATCACGCGCGGCTTTGCCTCGGCCAAAGATTCTGATTTGATGTCTTTTGCCAAACGCAAGGTAGCAGCCACATTAAAGGATCATGACCCGCGCTCCAGCAGCAATGCGCAATATCTGCGCGACAAAATCCGCGACGATTTGGGCCAATTGTTTTTCACCAAGACCGGAAGAAGGCCGATGATTTTGCCGCTGGTGATAGAGGTTTAATCCTCTTCGCTTCTCCCTTATTAAGGAAGACTTTAACGCACAAGTTAACATCCCCTAACAAGGGGATGTTTGGTTAGTGTTGGACGCGAATCGTACGGCTCGGTAAAATACTGGCAGTATGAAACAAGTCGTATTTTCGGGCGTAAAGCCGACCAGCGTGCCGCATATAGGCAATTACATCGGGGCTCTGAAGCAGTGGGTAGAGATGCAGAGCCAATACAAGAGCTATTTTTGCATTGTAGACGAGCATTCAATCAATGCCGCGTACGACCCAAAGGAGCTGCGCGAACGCAGCATGATCATCGCAGCCGTGTATTTGGCTTGCGGTCTGGACCCGGCAAAATCCACTTTGTTTATCCAAAGCGAAGTGCCCCAGCACATGGAATTGGCCTGGGATTTGATGAACATCGCCAAGATGGGCGAGCTGTCGCGCATGACCCAATTCAAGGACAAATCTGAAAAAAGCGGCACCCAGTCTGCATCGCTCGGATTATTCGGCTACCCAGTGCTCATGGCCGCTGATATTTTGCTGTATGACACTAATGTGGTGCCGGTCGGCGAAGATCAGTTGCAACATGTGGAATTGACCAGAGTGCTGGCCCGCAGGTTCAACGAAAAGTTCTCTGACATCTTTGTCATTCCCCAGCCCTTGATCCAAAAAGTCGGAGCGCGCGTCATGAGCTTGCAGGATGCTTCAAAAAAGATGTCCAAAAGCGATGACTCGGTGATGGGCACGATCTTTTTGACTGATTCAGACGATGATATCCGCAAAAAAATCATGCGCGCAGTCACGGACACAGCTCCTGGCGTTGTATTTTCGGAAAAAAAGCCGGCAGTCGCGAACTTGATGACAATTTACCATCACATGACCGGCCAAAGCCTGAAAGAAATAGAAAAAGCTTTTGAAGGCAAGGGCTATGGTGACTTCAAAAAAGCTCTGGCCGAAAAAGTCGTGGCCACAGTCTCCCCTATCCGCAGCAAAATCACTGACTTGCTGAAAAACCACAAAGAATTGAATGCGGTTTTGGACCACGGACGCGACCAGGCGATTAAAGCCGCAGAAGCAAAGATGAAAGTCGTGAGGGACAAGATGGGGTTGGGAAGGTGATTACCTTAATTCAAAAAGCAAAATTCAAAATTCAAAATGTAGGAATCCCTACGGGATATTGATTTTACAATGCCGAAGGCCACATGCATTTTGCTCTTTGAATTTTGAATTATTTTTTAGTCATCACCCACGCGCCGTCCCAGTCTGCTGGCGGCGGATTGGTTTGGAAGTGCTGGGCGCGCTCCAGCAAGGTCTTGGACGGGCCGTCTGTTGGATATTTTTCAAGTATGGCTTGGATTTTCTGGATGGCAGACGAGAAATCTTTGGCAAAATAATCTTTTATCGCATCTTCGTATTGCGCGACCAGGTCTTTATCTTGTTGAGTGGCCTTGGCTGTCTTTTTAATCACCTCATACATTTTGACTGGCACTTTTTTGCCTTTGACTGCCACCAGGTCAACCAAGCGCAACAAGAAACCGCCATTCAATGCGTCTTTTGTGCTTTCGGAAATCAACATGGCGACACCATATTCTTTAGTCAACGCTTCCATGCGTGAGCCAAGATTAACGCTGTCGCCAATGACCGTATAATCAAAACGCTCCTCTGACCCCATGTTGCCGACCACCATATCTCCGGTATTCACGCCCACGCCGATCCTGATTTCCAGATCACCGAAAGCTTTGGCTGCATTCATTTCCTTAAGCTCGGCCAACATGTCCAAGCCGGTCTGGACTGCGCGCTTAGCATGGTCTGCTTGATCCAAAGGCGCATTCCAAAAAGCCATGACAGCATCGCCAATGTATTTATCCAGCACGCCATCGTACTTGAAAACGATATTGGTCATGCGCGACAAGTAGATGTTCATGATTTCCACCATTTTTTCTGGTTTCAAGCCTTCGGAAATAGTGGTAAAACCGCGGATGTCGGAAAACAGCACGGTCATGCGTCTGCGCTCCCCGCCCAAATGCAATTTGGACATGTCAGACAAGATTGAATTCACCACAGAAGACGAGACATAGCGCGAAAAAGCATTTTTGATCTCGCGTTTTTGCTGTTCAGATGCTACGCGGCGCTCCAAAGTCACGGCTCCGAAGCCGACCAGCAACAGAATCGTGGGCCACAGCACATCCATGATCCAACCGCGGTCAAAAGCATAAAATGCTCCGATCAAATTCGCGAGCCAGACAATGATTACGAGCGGAATGCTGTAACGAGGGCGCAACTTCGGCAAAACGAGTCCGAGCAATGCACCAAGCAGAACTAAGTAGACGAACAAAACCCAGCCTGGCACTTCGCGCAAGTAATTTCCTTTGAGCAAAGTATCCAAAATAGAGGAATGGATTTCCACGCCGCTCATGGGCTGATTAAATGACGTCGGGACTAATTGATCATCATGCAAATCAGCGGCCGTGGCCCCGACCATGACGATTTTGTCCTTCAAAGCGCTGGCTTGGACTTTGTCATCCATCAAATCAGCAGCAGAATATGTAGGAAAACCTTTTTCCGGTGCATTTACATAGTGGATAATAATGCGGCCCAATCCATCAAGCGCTTGATTCGGATTGACAGCTATGCCGGCTAGCTCAGCCAGCCTTATTTCAAATGATTTTAATTTTGAACCATCGGGCGAACTTGCGATCACAGGCACGCGCCTGACAACCCCGTCAACATCCTGGGGCGTGTTCACATGCCCAATGCCCGCGGCCGCGACTGCAATCTGCGAAATGGGCATCAGGACTTTGGAAGGGTCATAAGTAATGACATTGCGCGTGATGGACAGCGTGAGTTCTGCTGGCAAAACAACCTTGCCGGCCGCCTGGATGGCACTGGCCAGCGCCGCATCATTGGCTTAATCGGAAGTTTCCGGAAAATTCACATCATAACCAATGGCCAAAGGCTGGGCTTGCGAAATCTTTTCGATCACTTGGGCGTGCACTGACCTAGCCCAAGGCCAGCGCCCAAGCCGCGCCATGGCCGCATCATCAATCGCGATAATGACCACGCGCGGATCAGCAACCACTGGCTGGTACAAACGATCCTCAAGCCTGTGGCTCCAAGATGAGATGGCGCCAGTCCAGGCCAAAAGCCCGCAGACTGCACCTGCGGCCAAACCCACGATCAAGGGCCTGCGCCAGTCGGATTTTTGATTAACAAGTTTCATAATTGAATGCATTTTTGTCATCTCGACGGAGGACGAGCCTAGTCGAGGACGATTGGAGAGATCTTCGAGTGACTTAGGTTCTCGACAGCACTTTTGCCTAAGATTCCTCGTCGCTCCGACTTCCCTCGGAATGACAGAGGGTTAATTAACTGCGCCGGTTGGAGATGCGATTATATTGAATGTAATCTGACCTTCTTTAGTGACTCCGTTTTCCGTGTAAGTCGCGAAAGCCGTGATTGAGCCAGTCTGCTTGGTGTTGGCCGTGAAGGTCGTGCCCGCGATTGATCCAAGGCCATTGGACATGCTCCATATCACGCTCCTGCTCACATCAGATGAAAAGCCATTAGTGTAGTAGACCGTGGCCTTCACAGTGCGCGTCTGGCCTAAAATGACGCTTAAGTCTCCGCTTGCGACTGTGACTTCTAGCCGGCTGATGGCTCCTGGCCCTGCATTGATCTGCAGATTGGCTCGCGCAGTCAAAGTCTGCGTTCCGCTGAGGACATTAGCGAGCAAAGGCGATGATCCGGCCTGGCTGGCAGTGAACGACGGACCCCGGAATGTTCCGAGAGCTCCGATCTGGCTGAATTTTGCATATGCAGTCGCATCAACGACTGATCCATCAGCCTTAAAGCCTTTGACATACATCTTGACCGCATCCCCCACGTTCGCCGGATTGGGCTGGGCATATAATTCAATGCGCACCAATGCCAAATCCGTGACCTGAGTTGGTGGTGGATTAGTTGGTGGTGGATTTGTGGCCGGCGGATTCTGCGTTGATGGTTTGGGGTTCTGCGTTGAGGGTTCAGCGTTGAGGGTTGTGCTTGTAGGCGTCAAAACATCAGACGTTGAGGTCGGCGACGTATTGTCCAAAGGATTTGCTGGCGCTGGCGGGGCAACACATTGAGCTGCCAGCTTTTTGGCTTGCTCAAACCTAGCTGTCTGCATGTCCATTTTCTCTTTGATCACCAAAGACCTGCCCTCTTTGGATGCGAGCTTGCTCCAATCTTCAGCATTCCTCTTTAAGCCCTGGTCCACGGCATTGAAAGCTTCATCATATGCGGCTTTTGACTCAGGCTTGCACAACAAGCTCTCCACTTCGTCCAAGCGGCTGTCCACGGACAACAGTTTCGCATACAAATATGCAGTTGGATCGTTCTCCCAAGTCTTGGCATACAGATCTTCGGCCTTGAGCTTGAGCCTGAACATCAATGTGCCTGGCTGGACATCGGATTGCGAGAGCATGAGCATGGCCAAAGCCTGCTGCAAACCCGGGCGATATGCTTTTGAATCAGGATCTTCTAATTTCTGGTTCAGATCATTCTCAAAATTATTCAAATGATAGAAAGCCAAGCCTGATTTGCCGCGCTCAATCAGATCTTTGATGTAGCCCAGGCGCCTGGCTGAGTATTGGCCGTACAATGCCGGAGCTTTGGACCCGGCAAACGACAAGTGAAGGTTTTCAGACCACTGCGCCATGCCATAGTTCCAAGCATCTGGCGCAGATTTTCCGCCTGCAATCAAAGCTTTGGTCAAAAGCGTATCAGCATCAGTGATGAATTGGATGTCTTGCGGTTGATTCGCATCTAACCAAGCTCGATCCATCCAAGTGCTACTCGCGGATTGGCCTGATTCTGAACGCACAGCATCAAAAGTCGCCCATTGCCCGGCAACATTGGATATTGATTTGCCTGTTTTTGGTTTGCTGATCACACCGCCGTGCTCCATCCAAAGTTTCGTGATGCTTCCGTCAGTCTCAAACGAATATGATGTGCCGCGCACGGTGGAAACGACTTGATCGGTCCGCGTGACGAACGCACTGTCCAAATCCATGAGCTTCAAAAGCCTGGGCCAGATGCGGCCGCTCTGCAATTTTGACCTCAAACCAAAATCCAAGATTGAACCTTTGTTCAAACCCTCAACTTGAAACGTAGAATTTTTATCAATCACGATTTGCGCTCGGCCATCAGCTTCCAAAATCGCCTGTGCATCGCTCCCGGTCTTGATGCTATCCCCTTCTTTGATTTCCATGTTGTTTGTGCCAGGCTGATCTTTCCCGTCGCGTGTGACGGTCGCTTGCCCGCTCTTGATTTGCAGATTCCAAGTTCCAACTTCTACGGGGTGAATGGACCCCAGGCTCCAAAACCACCAGATGCAAAGCCCAATAACTATGATGAGGACTAGGATGACCCAGATCCAGGGAAAGCGTTTCTTCATAAAATCCCTTGTATGATAGCACAAAGTGCGTTTAAGACTAACTCTCCTGCTCACCTGCGTTCGCCGCCCTCTCTTACCTCAAGAGAGGGCTCAAAATGCCAAATATATTGAAGTCTTTCCCTTGGGATAAGGGAAAGATTTAGATAGAGTTAGTCCTGTACGCCTATTGACTTTCCTGCCATTTTCTGGTATATTCGGCTTGTTCTGGTTAGGTGGATGACTGCTCTCCGTCGCGCAAGCAATGGGGAGAGGAAAGTCCGAACACCCTTTCTGCAGTAATGCAGGATTGTAGCGAGAGCCGTTAACGACGGCCGGGCATAGGTCCTTAACATCATGACCTTGGATCGGGACGAAAGTCAGCGATCACTGATCAAATCAGGACAGGGTCTGAAAAAAGTTCATAAACCCAGGGAAAGTGCCACAGAGACTATACTAATCTGTGATGCAAATCACAGGTGAAACGTGAAAAGCAAATGGAACGTGATGGTCCCCGGCGCAAGTCGGGGGAACAATCGAGACCATTTCCCATGCATGGTGACATGCATTGGCGGCAAACCCTCTCTGGTGCAAGAGCAAGACTCGCGTTCTTCATTGGGCGCGAGACTGGTCGCTCGCATGACTCAGACAGCAATGTCTGGGCAAGATAGATAGTCATCCCCCGTGAGACGCGCAAGCGGCTTTTACGGGGACAGAATTCGGCTTACATCCTTGCCAGAACACAAAAGCTCCGCCAATGGCGGATTTTTTGTTATACTATGCCCATGAACCGTTTCAACTTGGCTTTCACAGCCGCACGCCTGCCGATTGATGCCACGGCCCTGGCCTTAGCCTCCATCTCAGCCTACCTTTTGCGCTACTCCAGATTTGCCACAGACGTGCGCCCACTTTTGCAGGACATCCCATACCAGACATATATCCAGACCTCGCTCACCTTTATCTTGGTTTGGATTCTGATGTTCGTGGTCGCGGGCTTGTACACGACCAGGCCGCTGCGCGCTTGGAACGAACTGGGCAGGATCATCTTGGCCTGTACAGCCGGCACCATGATCTTGATCTCAACCATTTTCTTTAACCGCGAACTGGCCCAATCCCGCTTTATCATCTTGGCCATCTGGCTATTATCAATCGTGTATGTTTCCTTTGGCCGCACCATTGTGCGCTGGGTCAGGAACTTTTTGCTGCGCAAAGGCTTGGGCCACGAACGCATTGTGATCATCGGCTCAGACAACCAGACGGAAAAACTCAAAAAGATTTTTACAGACTCCCCCATCTTCGGCTTCACTGTGGTGCGAACCATCAAGAACTGGGATGCTGAACAGGAAAAACAAATAAAATTCTTGATCAATAAAGGCAAGGTAGATGGCATTGTGCTGGCTGACCCGGACATGCCCAAAGCGATCGCGCTTGAGGTCATCAACTTTGCGTCCAGCCATCACTTGAGCTTCAGATATCTGGCAGACCTCTTTGCCGCGCAATTCACGAACATAGAAGTAAGCACGCCCGGCGGCATTCCCATCATCGAGGTCAAGCGCACGCCATTGGACGGCTGGGGCAGGATAACCAAAAGGTTCATGGATCTTATTTGCGCGATGTTTTTGATAATCCTGACCTCCCCGCTCTGGATATTGTCCGCACTCATGATCTTGATTGAGGACGGATTCCCGATTTTCTTCAAGAACGAACGCATCGGCGAAAAAGGCCACAAATTCACGACCTACAAATTCAGGAGCATGTATAAAAAATACTCGATCGGCCCGCAGTTCGGCAATAACAAAAAAAATCTTGAGTTTGAAAAGAAATTAATTGAAGAAAAAAGCATCAAAAGCGGCCCGGTCTATAAAATCGCTGGTGATCCGCGCATCATGAAGTCCGGGCGCTGGCTCAGGCGCTGGTCGATCGATGAGCTGCCCAATTTCTTGAACGTGCTTTTCGGCAACATGTCTTTGGTCGGCCCGCGTCCGCATCAACCGCGCGAAGTGGAGAATTATTCTGATCCTCAGTTGCGCGTCTTGGCCATCAAGCCCGGCGTTTCCGGCCTGGCCCAAATCTCAGGCCGCAGTGACCTGACATTTGATGAAGAAGTCAAACTGGACAGCTGGTACATAGAGAACTGGTCGCCGTGGCTTGATATGTACATTGTCCTGAAAACACCGTTCGTAGTTTTGCAGAAAAAAGGAGCGTACTAACCTAACTCCCTCCTTCCTCCCCCTTACGCTAAGGGGGAGCTAGAGGGGGTCAAAATGCCGTAATCGGCATTTTTTTGTTTGCCTTCCCTCAAATAAACTGCTAAAAAACTCTCGTGGAGCGACCCGGTAGCACAATACAGCCGAAGGCCGCCCCCCGTTTCTGCTCCTGTCCCCGCCCTTCTTCTCAGCACCCGATGTTTGGGTGCTTTTTCTTTACGGGAGTGGTGGTGAGAGGTAAGATGCGACTATACTTATGGATACCAGAGATATATTATTAATTATTTTTCCTCTTTTTTCTGGCGTAATTAGTGCGTGGATTACATATTTATTTACAACAAAGTCGAAGAAAAATGAGGTAATGCTAAAATTCAAAGAGGAAAAATATGCAAATCTTTTGACGCTGCTTCAAGGTTTCGTTGGTAGAACAGCCTCAGGCGATTTAAAACGGAAATTTTTCGAGGAACAGTACAGGTCATGGCTATATTCATCCGACGAAGTAGTTGTGGCAATAAATGGAATGGTTGCCCTATTAATCAGTGAGCAAGGAAATACGTCAGACCCTAAAAAAGGTAAAAAAATTATCGGTAACATCGTTCTGGAAATAAGAAAAGATTTACTCGGAAAGACTAATTTAAAACCCGAAGATTTTGCCTATACCGACGTAATTGAATAAAAAATATGAACAAAAAGATTATCATTACAATAATAATTTCTATCATCACCATCATTTTTATAGGAATGTACTTATACATCCATCCCCGCAATCCCTTTTCAGATTCAAATTTTATATGCGCTTACCCCAAGTATGCTTCTATTATGAATGGCCAAAACAAAGAAGCTGTTACAAAAAACATGGGACGCACTAATGAAAAAATTATCAAATTAGATGCCAATGAATATCGTTTTGGCCAAGGAGACACGGAAAATAAAATCAAAGAAGGTTGGATTTATACTTTTAATGGCTGGGATGGACATATAGAAATTTACTTCGATAAAGATGAAATCGTGATCGGTAAAAATTGCGGTAACGGATAGTCCCAAAAACAAAATGATAGCAACTAAATGCGGTTCCGCTTCGCTTCACCATATTGCCGCTACAATATCTCTTCCATACGAACGTTGAGGAAATCTGACCATGCCCTTCTACGACACCAAATATTCCTCCAAAACCCTTTACTGGGGCAATAAGCCCCATAATCTTGGTAAATTTCTAGCTTTACTCTCCTGCTGGATTCAGAGTAAAATATTACATAGAATGCACCATTCTAAATTAGCTAGTAAGGAAGCCAATTAAACACAACTATCGTTATGGGCAACAACTATTATGTCTATGTTTACATTGATCCCCGAAATTACGAGGAATTTTACTATGGCAAAGGTATAGGGAATAGGATGAAAGCCCACCTCAACGATGATAGTGATACGGAAAAAGTCAAAAGGATTAAAGCTATACAAACGGAGGGATTAGTACCAATAATCAAAGTAATCGCAAAAGGGCTGACTCAAGATCAAGCACTTTTGGTTGAAAAAACTTTAATTTGGAAACTGGGTAAAAATTTAACCAACATATCGTCAGGCCATTTTGCCGACAAATTCCGACCGCATAATACCTTGCATTTGAATCTTAATTGTTTTGATTTCGAAAACGGTATTTTCTATGTGAATGTCGGCGAAGGAGAAACGAGAGCATGGGAGGATTGCCGAAATTTTGGTTTTATATCTGCCGGTCAAGGCGTTCAATGGAGTGGCCCATTAAAAACACTAAATACAGGTGATGTTGTAGTGGCTTACTTAAAACGCAAAGGCTATGTAGGTATTGGTAAAGTAGTTGAGAGAGCTAAACGTGTTCTTGATTTCCGATTTCATGATAAATCGCTAAAGAATCAAAATTTAGTTAGTCCTGATCTTTTCAAAAATTCAGATAACGAAAAGTCTGAATACTTGGTAAAAATTAAATGGATTAAAAGTGTTCCGGCTAACGAGGCAAAGTGGAAAAACAATTCAGGCCTTTTTACTACACAAATGATTAAAGCATCTCTAGAGTACCAAAATAAGACCATCGAATTTTTGGAAGAGAAATTTGAGATAAATTTTCAAAAAATAATGAACGAATAGCGGCATTTTATCGTGCAATTAATAGCAAAAGGCTAAGATTCAATAATATGACCAACCAAAACGACATTTGTTGCCCAGAGTTCCATCCAGCGCGATGGGACGGGAAAACCCATGAGTGGTACAACAAGCCATTCATCAAGGAAACCATTCCTACGCTCTTCCATATCCCCTTTCCGCCCATGATCGGCCAGAAAATCGTCAAAATGATGAAGTCGGCAGAAGCGTCAAACAGTATTGATGCAAATAAAGAAAACGTCCTTATTTTGTTCAGGGATCCAAGCGCATTCAAATCAGAGATTTATTTTTCAGTCACAAACGCAGTCCCGACAGCGAACAACACGACCATCTCCGGCAGCTTTGTGAGCAAGACTTTTGCCGGGGGCTACAATGCAATCCCAAAATTCATCAAAGAAATGGACGAGTATCTGGCCAAAGAAGGGAAAAAGGCCAAAAACTACTATATCCATTATGCTTATTGCCCAAAATGCGCCAAAAAGTTCGGCAATAACTACATGATTCTGTTCGCGCAAATCTAAAAAGTCAGCTAAAATACAAGCATGTCTTTATTTGAAATAAACGTGTCGCCTCCGAAAACTTTCAAGAAAAATAAAAGCTCGGTTTTTTATCTTGTGATTGTAGTTGCCCTGATCGTGATCGCGATCATGGGCTTGCTGTGGCTGGTGATGCCTTAAGCCTTGACTCTCTGCCGACTTTTTACGTCCCAGCATCTAAAATATCCCCATGCTTGTGGGCATGGAGGAGATTAGGGAGAAGATCCAACAACAGCGCGTGGCTTTGGTCCATGATTATTTGGTTCAGGACGGCGGAGCTGAACGCGTATTTTCCGCGTTTCAAAGGATATTCCCCAAGGCCCAGCCTTTTGTGCTGATCCACAACCCCAAACACACACCTCCGGATTTTAAAGGCAAGCACATCAACACTTCGTTCCTGAATAACTGGCCTTTGGCCAAATCAAAATACCAATGGTACTTGCCCTTGCTCCCCATGGCTGCCGAGCAATTGGATTTTTCCAATTATGACTTGGTCATTTCGTCTTCGTCATCATTCGCCAAGGGCATAATCGTGCCCCCGCACTCAACCCACATCTGCTATGCGCACACGACCACGCGCTTTTTGTGGGAAGACCGCATCGGCTATCTGACGGACTTGCCCCAGCCGGCTTTTATCCGTTCCATCCTCCCCTTTTATCTGCATAGCTTGCGTAGCTGGGACCGCATGGCAGCTGAACGGCCAGATATTTTGCTTACGAACTCGCAGACAAGTAGGCTCAGGATTTTGCGGCATTACCGCCGCGATTCACAAGTGATTTATCCGCCAGCGGATATTGACCAGATCCCGCTTTCAAAACATCCGGGTGATTATTGGCTGGCCGGCGGGCGCTTGGTCGCATATAAACGTTTTGATTTGGTGGTCAAAGCTTTTGCCAAACTTAATTTGCCTTTGATTGTGTTCGGAGTCGGGCCTGAACTGGAGAAACTGAAGAAGATGGCTGGCAAGCGCACCAAATTCGTGGGCAAAGTGCATGAACAGGAAAAATCAAGATTATATCGACACGCCATTGGTTTTATTAATCCGCAAGTTGAAGATTTCGGCATTACGACCATTGAGGCCATGGCTGCTGGCAGGCCGATAATCGCCTATGGCATGGGCGGTGCCGCAGAAACCGTGATTCCGGGTCGCACTGGCGTATTTATTGAAGCGCAGACTTGGGAAGATATCGGAGATGCGGTCATCCGCCACAAACCAGCGGATTATGACCCCAAAAGCATCAGGGCGCACGCAGAAAACTTTTCATTCAACAGTTTCCAAGAAAAAATCATCAAGTGCGTGGCCAGGCACACCAATATCACGAGCGATGAACCGGCTTTGATTGGAGACATGTATGCTCAATATTTTGATTGATGGCCGCGCTTTGGCCGACCCCATGGCTGGTGGCGTGCCGCGCGTGGCCAAAGAGTGGATCTTGGATTACAAACGCAATAATCCTGACAACAAATACTTTTGCGTGACAACCGGGCTCAAACCATCATCTATTGTTGATGATTTTTGCCAAAAAAACGGTTTTGAATACCTTCACATCCGCATTCCTAATAAACTTTGGACCCTTTTCTCGGCTTTAGGCCTCGTTTCGTTAGATACAAGTTACAAGTTAAAAGTTACAAGAGTGGATTTAGTGCTTTTACCGAATCTAGGCTTCGTCGGCCACCTAAAAACTCCATACGAAGTGCTGATGCATGACCTTGGTTTTGTGATTGAGCCAAAATGGTTCACCTTAAAATCCAGATTGTGGCACAAGCTGATCAGGGTCAATGCTTTATTGGCTAGGGCGCAAAAAATTTATGCAGTTTCGCAACAAACAGCGCATGACATCACACGCATTTATCAAATTCCTGACACAAAGATCCAAGTCTTCAAATTTAATCCAGTCATATTGAGTGCCGAGCCTTCAAAACCAAGCTGGATTGATGGACAAAAGTCCTATGTGTTGATTTTAGGCGGAGCTGACCCGAGAAAAAATGCCAAGACAGCTTTGACTGCAGTCACGCAATACAACTTAGCGCATCCCAACCAATGCTTGATCCCGATTGTGCTAGGCGCAAAGCAAGGCCAGTGCAAAAATTGCATCTCACCCGGCAATATCAGCGACGCTGAGCTCGCATATCTATATCAAAACGTAAAAGCCTTGCTCTATCCCTCATGGTACGAAGGTTTTGGCTTGCCTTTGCACGAAGCGCATCACTTCAACACGCCCTGCATCTCATCCACTGCCGGCGCTTTGCCTGAAACAGCTCCGTTAAACACGATTTTTTGCCACCCTGCGAAAATACATGAGTGGATTTCTGCTTTAGAAGAGTTGATGAGACCAAATCGTGTGCGAGCCCTTGACTGAGGACAAAACCAAATTCCTAGCTAGTGAATCAACTGTGCAAATCACAGAAATTTCGCTTAAACAAGCCGGTTGTTCTAATCGATTAAAATTGATAGGATGGATATATATGGAGGAGAGAACTATTAATAGCTCAGACAAACAAGAAATACTTGAAGCCATCGGCTCCTTGGCTGTTAAAGTTGGCTCAATGGCAAGCTCTCAAGGCTCGCTGGCCGCTAAAGTCGACTCCTTGGCTACTGCCCAGGAAGAAACTTTCCGCGAAGTCATGGAAACCATGAACGCTTTTGCGACCGATACGGAAGGACGTTTTGAACGCTTAGAAAAAGACGTGCAAGGCTTAAAAACCGACGTGGGCATGATTAAAGCCACCATGGTTACGAGGGACTATATAGACGTGAGCATTAGCAAATCATACGGCGACGCAGTTGCCATGGTCCGGAAAGAAGACGACAAAGTTGACAGTTTTGTCGGTTTATTGTCAAACAAGCAACTTATAACCAAACCCGAAGCTAAAAAGATAGTTTTCATGGGGCCATTTCCGAAAACCGGATAAACCATTTCTGATTTCCTTGCAAGCACCAGCATCAAGCACCCCACGGCGCTCGTTTTAAAATCCATGCGTTGACAAAATACTCAACCCTTGCTTAAATCTTCACCAGCACACTCGACAATCAGGGAGGGTCACCATGCAGCAAGTTTCACAGACCATAGCAAGCATCACATGGTTTGGCTGGGCCGTGATCTGCCTGGCCTGGATGTTCATTGGATCTGTCGTGGCTGAAATCTCTATCCGATCTGCTGCGCGAGACATCGATAGAAGCCGTGTCAGGCGCAACGGCCGAAGGGTCTACAGTATCAAGGAGCATAGGCCGAGTCCCTGGACTTTTCTCATGTTCCCGCACTTGTTCATTTCAGGCATGTCAGAGTTCTGCGAAGCACGAGATCACAATGAGACGAACTATCGGATATGGATGGTGTTCGTCGGGCCCATCAAGATCATCATGAATGTCATGGCCATTGCCTTCATTCTGGGCTCGCTCTTGCTCAGCCGGCCATTCAGATCACTCAAGCGTTTGATCCAAACGCCGTGGCGTGCTGTTTTCGATCGCGTGATCAAGGTCGAAGAAAAAGACAATGATCACGAGGGCCAAGCACAAGAAAAAAATGACGAAACCAGTCCTGCGCCGTCGCATATCCCTTTCCTGGATACTTCCAATTCGTCTGCGTCGAGACAGGCAAAGCCTATTTCGCGCAAAGACCTGAATTAATTCTCCTCAACGGTACGTAAGTGCCGTTTTTTTGTATGCAAAATTATCCGAATCTTGATCTTGTCACTTAATTGACACCCCTAGCTAAACGCGGTAATGAACTCTATATGAGTCAAAAGGTAGGAAAACTAGTTCTTTGGTGCTATACTTGGTCCTAAATAAGCTAAAAACTATATGAATACCCTATCAAAGTGGTCTGTAGGCGCTGTTGCGGCATTATTTTGCCTAATTGGCGCCATTGGTGTGGCCAAAGCCCAAACCGGGCCTTGGACTTGGTCTGACATGTCAGACAAATTAAGCGCTCGCGATAATAGGCCTGTTTGGGCCATTACCCGCGCTGAGCCATATTGGTATATGACTGATGGCCAGGAGCTTTGGTCTGGCGGCCATGTCTGGAAAACAGACGGCAGCGTAATCACGGACATTACCGTGGACGTGCGCAATGCCGGCATCTCGCGTGTGGATGATGTGGTAAGCGATGGCCAGAGGGTATTATTCTTAAAAAATGTTTTTACCAGGGATAATTCTTTTGAAGTCGTTTCTTTTGACGGCAACTATAAGAATCTCACCAGCTATTTCCGCGGCTATTTCAATTCATACGAAGGCTTGAACTCAGTCCAGGGCAGGAACGGCATTTGGATGTTCATCACCACCACAGGCCGCGTGCTCAAATGGAATACAGGCAGCAACACAGTTGAATACGTGAACTTGCCCAGCGGCACTTATGCTTACACGCAGAACCAAGGCGTAGGCAAATATTCCATGCGCCATGTCTCACCTGGCGATGATGCCAATGCTTTCTCGATGGCTGTCGCACCCTTGGGCAATGACTGGTTCTTTGTCTTGACCGGCAGCAACAGCAACCCGAGCTACATGCGCTATTACAAATATACGAACGGCACTTTCTCGGAAGTGACTGCCATGTCATCCATAAACTATGTGCATGCCTTGGCTTCCAATGGCACGCAAGTGCTGGTCGGCGGCGGAACGAATGGCACTACTGACCGCGTATTTGTGTATGATGGCGTTTCAGCCAAAGACGTAAGCTCGGCAGCCAATACCACGAACTTGAACAACTGGAACCGCGCCATGATCGCTTATGACGGCAAATCCTGGATGATCATGAGCGGAAAAAAGCTCGTCAGGTTCGATGGCACGAACTTTGCCCAATACCAGGATGCCAATGATTACTTGGTGACCATGGCAGGCAGCGGCGATGGCAGGTTCTTGGTCGGCGGCGCAGTCTCCGTCTCAGGTTCAAGCTCCCCCACCTCCCCTCTCAAAGCCAAACTTTTGCGCGTGGACGAAGGCACGAACTATAACAATTCATTGACCGTAAGCGGCGACACCATCCCCACGGTCAAAGGCAAGAAAAATTACATCAACTACTGGTCATGGTACGAACCGAACGCCAAACAGCATGACAATATTTCCGATCCCAAGTATTCGGTCGGCGCACAATCCAATTATGGCATCAAGAAAATCGAGCTCTATATCAATGATGTGAGGCAAAAGGTGTGCGATGGCAAAAACAGCACAAAAAATGTCATCTGCGCCATGTATATTGAGAGCTCGGCTTATCCTTATTATTCCAATGTCGGCGCTTTTGCCAAAATCACGGATTCCAAAGGCCGCGTAGCTTATATCCCAGCCAGCATTGTCCAGTTCTATGATGCAGGCGGCACCTCTGGCAACAGCTTTGGCTTAAGCGCGCAGATGACAGCCTCGCCTCAGACATCAAACCTGGGACGCAACCAGACAGGCTCAGTCTCAATCACGGCCAATGCTTCGCAAGGCTTAAGCCGCATTGATGTGTATGTGAACGGTGTCGTGAAATACACCTGCCCATTCAATGCGCAGACCTATGGCACATGCAATTACACGATCTACGGCTCAAACTACACTGCAGGCAGTGCAGTCGCCTTCAATGCCCGCGCCGTGGACCAGCAAGGCCATGATGTTTGGACTTGGCTCGGCACTTACAACATCGTTGAACAAGGCTCATCCACTGGCAACCTCTCAGGCTGGATGTGGTTTGACCCATCAGGCACGACCCTTTACCAAGACACGAACAAATCAATCAAGGTCCAGGCCAATGCAGTCGATGGTTTGCAAAGGATAGAGATCTACGTCAATGGCGTGCAAAAACAATACTGCGGATTCGGACGCGCTTATGGCACACAGATCTGCCAGACGACAATCACCGCAAACAGCTACTCCCCCAACGCATCTGTGCCGGTTTATGCCATTGCCTATGATTACTATGGCCAGCAGACGACTGTGCCGACCCAGTATCTGAACGTGTACGGCAATTCAAGCATTTCGCTTTCAACTTGGTTTGACACCAGCCTCATAACTTCAGACTTAGGCCGTAATGATTCAAGAAGAATCAAAATCTACGGCACGTCCGGCACTGGGCTGCGCACCATGGAACTGTTCGTAAACGATGTGTCGCAAGGCACCTGCGGCTTCTCGGACATCATGGGCATTACCCAGCCGTGCGAGTACACCATCTATGGCAGCTATTATACGGACGGCCAGTGGCTTACGCTCAAATCCAAGGCAACTGATCGGGATGGAAATACTGCTTGGTCAACCGGCTCAATAGGCTTCAGAGTCTCGGGCGCGCAGACTTCGAATACGACTGTCTCAAGCTGGATTACGCCTGAAAAGACTGAGATGACGACCAGTGATACAGTGAATTATTATGCTCAAGCTTCTAATCCGGCTGGCATCTCGCGCATTGATTTGTGGCATGACAACCACAAGCTGGATCAGTGCAGCTTCACGGGAATGAATGCCTCGCGCCAATGCCACCCTGTTGTACGCGGCTCAGATTATACGAATGACACATCCGTCACGCTCCAAACCCGCGAGTATGCATGGGCTGATGGCAATGGAGGTTACTCGCAAGCCAA
>CAZPAP010000005.1:0-29823 GCA_964584725.1 uncultured Gammaproteobacteria bacterium | reverse complement strand
GGGCACGGTCAGCCAAGGCGTCGTATCATATGACGTCAAGATATTGTTTGACACGCAAGATGAACGCGTCAAATCCGGCATGAGCGTGAATGCCTCGATCATTACCTTTACCCAAGAAAATGCTCTGGTCGTTCCGAATTCAGCCATCAAATCCAGCGGAGGTCAGTCCTATGTATTGTTGGTCAACAATCCGCCTACAGACCAGCAAGCCTCTAACGCAGGCATAACGCTCGCTACTCCCCCGGTCATGCAGGCCGTGACCTTGGGTGCTGCCAACGACACAGTGACGATCATCACCGAAGGTTTGACCGAGAGCCAGACAGTCGTGACCAGGACCATTGATCCGTCTGCGACCAAAGCCGCTACTGCAACCGGATCCTCATCTCTTGGCGGCATAAGAATACCTGGCGTAAGCGGCGGAGGTGGCGGAGGCAATGCCACATTCATCAGGAGCACAGGCAGCGCAGTCAGAGCCAACTAAGCTTATGATAGAAGTCAAAAATGTCACTAAAACCTATAAAACCGGCAACATTGAATACAATGCTTTAAACGACGTATCGTTTACGATCGAGAAAGGCGAATACGTGGCCATCATGGGGCCGTCAGGCTCAGGCAAATCAACCTTGATGCACATTTTGGGCGCGCTTGATGTGCCCACCTCTGGCAGCTACTTGTTGGACGGCAAAGACGTGGCCAAATTGGATGAGGATGAACTGGCTAAGATCCGCAAAGGCAAAATCGGCTATGTGTTCCAGTCTTTCAACCTGCTTCCGCGTTCAACTGTTTTGCGCAACGTGATGCTGCCTTTGGTTTATGCTGGCGTGCCGCGCGAGGAGCGCAAGGCACGGGCCGAAAAAGCCCTCAAGGCCGCTGGCTTGGATGAAACGCACTTCATGCACCTGTCCAACCAGATTTCCGGCGGACAAATGCAGCGCGTGGCCATTGCCCGGGCCTTGGTCAACGACCCCCTGCTCATCTTAGCTGATGAGCCGACGGGAAACTTAGATACCAAGACCGGAGAGTTTGTGCTTGAGACATTCAAGCAGTTGAATGAAAAAGGCCACACCATAATCTTGATCACGCACGAACGCGACGTGGCTGAGCATGCGCAAAGGACGATTGTGATACGCGACGGAATGGTGCAACAGATGTGACCCTGTAGGGACAGGTCGCGACCTGTCCCTACCAAGAAACCTATGAACCCCCTCGATTTATTAGAAGAGACCTACCTGGCTTTATCAGCCAACAAAGCACGCTCTGCGCTCACGATTTTAGGTATTGTCATCGGCATTGCTTCTGTCATCGCCATGGTGTCGCTGGGCCAAGGCGCACAGCAGAATATCCAAGCCAGCATCCAGTCATCTGGTTCAAACTTATTGATGGTGATGCCCGGAGCCCAGCGCGGCGTGGGCCTGACTGTCTCTACCGGTCGCGGCAGTGCGACTTCCCTGACGCAAGCTGATGCAGACGCCATCAGCAACCAAGTCCAATCCGTGAATGCTTCTGCGCCTGAACTTACCAGGCGCTATCAAGTCACGGCCAAGGGCACCAATACGAACACATCCGTGATCGGCACCACGCCCTCATACACCATTGTCAGGAACTTTGAAGTCGATCAAGGCGTCTTCATATCAGACCAAGACGTGAAATCATATTCCAAGATCGCAGTCTTGGGCCCCACCACGCGCGATGACTTGTTCGGCGAGGGCGCAGATGCGATCGGCCAAGTCGTCAAGATAAACAACATGCAGTTCAAGATCGTGGGCATCACCAAAGCTAAAGGCGGCAGCGGATTTTCCAATCCTGATGACGCGATCTACATCCCCTTGTCAACGGCCCAGCGTTTTTTAGCTGGCAGCGAAAACGTATCCACCATATATGTGCAGGCAGCGAACGAAGGCGTGATGACTGATGTGCAAAACCAGATCACAGCCTTGTTGCTCGAGCGCCATAAGATCAGCGATCCGACAGCCGCGGACTTTTCGGTCTTGAACCAGGCAGACTTGTTGGCCACGGCCTCAAGCGTACTCGGCACTTTGACTGCTTTGCTGGCTGCCATCGCCGGCATCTCGCTTGTGGTCGGAGGCATCGGCATCATGAACATGATGCTGACTTCAGTCACGGAACGCACGCGCGAAATCGGTTTGCGCAAAGCCATTGGCGCGCACAGGCGCGAAATAAGCTATCAGTTTTTGGCCGAATCCGTGGCCTTGACCTTTATCGGCGGATTTATCGGCATCATCTTGGGCTGGCTGGCTTCGCTCGCCATTTCCAGGCTGGCAGGCATGGCAACGAGCATATCCTTATACTCTGTCTTGATTGCCTGTGCTGTCTCAGCCGGAATCGGAATCGTGTTTGGCTATTATCCGGCCATGCGTGCGGCCAAACTCAACCCGATCGATGCGCTCAGGCATGAGTAAACTAATCAACAATTAAGAATTAATAATTTTTTTCACACGGTTATGAAGACAAACATCATCTTTGCAGTCATACTCACTTTACTCGTTGCAGGCGCAGGCGGCTTTTACGGCGGCATGAAATACCAGCAGACTAAAGCTCCCCAAAACATCGGGTTCATGGTCGGCGCAGCGACAGGCGGAGGCCGCATGTTCAGGACATTCAACGGCGAGGCCGGTGCAGGCGTAGCTGGCAGCGTTGGTGGAATGCGCGCTAATTTCGCCAATGGACAAGTGCTTTCTTTGGAAGGCAAGACCTTAACCTTAAAGACCCAGGACGGCGGTTCAAAAATCGTGTTCCTGACTGATGCCACGCAAATCCAAAAAATGGACAAAGCCGCGGTTAGCGACTTGATGAATGATAAGTACGTGACAATAACCGGCACAACCAATTCTGACGGCAGCCTCACGGCCGCGGCCATCCAACTGCGGGACGCTCCTCCTGTACAAGTGCAGGCGAACGGAAATACCGCGCCAAGCACAGCGGCAGCACCAGCAGTAAAGTAAATTGTTTACACTCTCCAACGTCTTAAGTATACTGTCTTTAATAACTTATTTTAATTTAAACGATATGTATACCTCATCTTGTGCGGCAATGGGCGTGCCAACTTGCGCTTTCACGGCCACCGGCGAAACACCAGAGGAAGTGATGGCTAAAATGACTGAACACGGCATGGCCGAGCATCCGGCTGAGCTCAAAGTCATGGAAGAGACAATGTCTCCAGAGCAGTTGGCAGACATGATGAAAGCCGCGATTACAGAAGTGTAAAATTCGCAGACCAAAAAACCACCCTCGGGTGGTTTTTTTGTTATCTATAACGCCTTGGCTGTCCGCGGCGCTTTTGCCATTTGTTCCCCGGAGCTTCTGTGAAGTGGGAAGGGCTGGATTGGCTTCCGTGCTGGGCGCGTCCGCGGTCTGTCCTGGGGCGCGATTGGTATTTCGGGAATTTTTGTTCAACGATCTTCATGGCCCTGTGCGGCGGCAATTCCGGCAGCTTGGAAATCGGCAGGATCTTGTGCATGAGCCTTTCGATGTCCTTCAAGTCCCGGCGCTGATCCGGCGTGGCAAAAGAAATGGCCAGCCCACTCAAGCCTGCGCGGCCTGTGCGGCCAATGCGGTGTACATAATCCTCTGGATTATCCGGCAAATCAAAATTGACCACCAGCTCGATGTCTTTGACATCAATGCCGCGGGCCGCAATATCTGTGGCGACCAAAACGCGGTATTTGCCTGACTTGAAACCGTCCAAAGCTTCGCGGCGCTGGCTAAGCGAGCGATTGGAATGGATCTCGGACGCGGCAATGCCCATATTGCGTACGGACTTAGCAATCTTGCTAGCTCCGTGCTTAGTCCTTGAGAAAACAAGGACTGTGCCACGATGTTCTGTTAAACCGTTTTCCAATAAACGGACCTTGTCCTCCTTGCTTACCACGTAAACTTCGTGCGTAACATTTTCAGCAGCAGTGCCTGCGCGCGCAATCTCAACACGGACCGGCATCTTCATATAAGAGCTGGCCATTTTAACAATCTGGCTAGGCATGGTGGCTGAAAAAAGCATGGTCTGGTGATCCTTAGGCAGAATTTGCAGGATGCGCCTGATCTGCGGCTCAAAGCCCATGTCCAACATGCGGTCTGCTTCATCCAAAACCAGGACGCACACGTCGTTCAATCTGACTGTTTTATGTTCCAAATGATCATTCAAGCGCCCAGGCGTGGCAATGATCACATGCGGTTTCCTTTTCAATTCCTGGATCTGCTTGAACATGGATGCTCCGCCGATGAGGACGGTTGAGCGCAAGCCGATTGTCCGGCCAAGCTCCTTGAAAGTCTCGTCGATCTGCAAAGCCAGTTCGCGGGTCGGGGCTAAAACCAAGCCAATCCCCTTTTCTTGGGACAAGCGCTGGATCAAAGGAATGCCGAAAGCCAAGGTCTTGCCTGTGCCGGTTTGGGCAATGCCCATCAAGTCTTTGCCCTCGACTGCGATCGGTATTGATTGCTGTTGGATGGGGGTTGGGACCTTATATTTGAGTTTATCCAAAATTCCCAAAAGCTTAGGCGCAATGCCAAGCCCGTAAAAACCCGGAGGTAACTGAGTAGTAAATGTAGTCATTGCGTAAGCTTAGCAGAAAAATGTGTTTTTGTCAAAGAGGGAGGCTCATTGACACAGTCTACTTTTTAGCGTATAACAGAGCCCTACTTTCACAAGAGGTGAAGAATGATGACAGCAAAGCAAAACGAACGTTTGGGGCTGTGTCTCATCCGCTATAGCCACTGCTTGGATGGGAACGTGCAAGATGCGGATTTGCTGGCCAAAGACCTGATATGCAAAAAAGGCCTGTGGTCCAAGTTCTGCAAGGGCGTGATCACGAACCACGGCCGCATCATCAGAAGAGACATCAGCGCCAATATCCTGGGGTTTTTGCGAGCCAAAACCCAAGTAGCACTCGAGCTCAGCGGGCGGGGGCAAAACCAGCTCCGCGGAATCTACAACACCATAGAAGCTTGCCAATACTTCCTGGTCATCTTCTGCGCACCCAGGCTCAACCTTGCCCTGGTTGGCGAGCTGGGCAAGGTTCCATCTGGTGATTTGGTTCTGGCCCAAACAGCGACCTACAAGATCCTAGGCCTCAACGGCAGCGAGTTGTCTGAGTTGGTCCTGAAGTTCGGCAAACTCTATGTTGAGCGCTGCCGTCTAGGGCACATTGAAGACGTCCACGAGCTCTCCTCGCTTGGAGGCGAATGGAAGCTGGACATAGAGGACGTGGGCTCAAGCACCGAAGAGGTCCAGCAATGGCTCCACGCCGCTGATCTAGAGCGGGTAAACAAGGCCTATGAGAGCCTGATGGAAAAATCTCTGGACGAGCTCCTGGTAGACAAGCTCGCGCCCGCCCACCTCCAAGTGGTGACCAACTGCCTGGAACCGGACGATGCCATGCTGGCAGTTGAAGATCTGCCCTGGTACATGCGTACCAAGCCCATCACAGCCGCGGACCTTAACCTCCAACCCGATGACTTCGAATACATTCATCGCGTCCAACGCGCCTTCGAAGCTCGCACCTCAGTCTAGGGGATTCTCTCCCCTTTTTTTATATCTTGTCGTCTATGGCAACCATGTCGTACACGCTGCCGTTGGGATGGAGCAACTTGATCACCCATTGTGAGTCATCCTCATTCAACCCGATTTGGATCGAATCTTCAGCCCCAGGATTCCATCTGAAATAATTCTTAAGCATCAGTTCCAAACTCCCCAGCTCATCGGGCGTAATAACGCCATTGCCATGCGAACGCATGAACGAAAGCGCGCCAGGCAGATATTTTTCATACTGCGCTTTTCTCTCTTTTTCCTCAGCTTCTCGCTTTTTCTCTTCCTCTTCCCTGAGGACTTTCAATTTTTCTTGGGCTTGAGGAGACGCTTTAAGCTTCAGCTTCTCTTTCCAGTCCTGAGCTGAATCGTTCCTATAACGCGCTTCAAGACTGAATGATATCTCGCCTGAGTCTTCGTTATAGTCCGACATTTCAAAATCAACTGCCACGGACTTTTCAAGCGTTCGATCTTCGGACAAGTAGATGACATATTCGCCGCGGCCCTCCTCTAGCCCATCAGTTGGCAAACCTTTCTGCGCGCACAAGTAGCCAATCAGTTTCTTCAAAGCTTTATCCGCCGCTTCATCGCTTGCTTTACAGTCTCCGTAACAATTCAGGCCTGCGATGTAGTGGACGAAATAATCGTCAAACAATGCCTGAAGCTCTTTTGGCAATTCTTTTTTTGTTGCGGGTCGCTCAAGAAAGGGATTGAGTTCTTTCATAAAACAATAGCCCCATTATAACACGGGGCTATTGCGATACAAAAGCAATAAAACTGGTCAGCGCTTGATTTGCGTGTTGGTGAGCTTGGCTGCAATGCCGTCCAAGTCCTGGGTTGAGTAGGAGTTGCCGGAAACATCAAAAGTCTTGAGCTGAGTCAGGTTGCCCAGTTCGTTCGGCAAACCAGTCAAGCGGTTGTGCGAGACATTGAGCGTCTCTAATTTTTTGAGCTGCCCGAGTTCAGCCGGCAGACCAGTCAATTGATTTTCGCTCAGATTGAGTGACTTGAGGTTCTTGAGTTGCCCGATCTGCGATTGGGGCGCACCAGTCAATTTATTATTGGAAAGATCAAGATATTCCAAGTTGCTCATGGAAAAGACATACGCTGGGATTGAAGTCAGCCCCTTGCCGCTCAAATCAAGCGACGCTCCGCTCGCAGGCTGTTCTGCTGCTTGGTTGGTAATTGAATTAGTCGGTGGATTATTAGTTGTGTTGTTTGTTAGGTTTTGGTTGGTCGAACATCCAGCGCCCAATAGAGCGACAGAGATGAAGAGTATGAGGGTCGTTTTCATATGATTTTACCGTAGCACAAAGCCTAAAAAATAGATATCAATTGACGCTCTTGCCTTATACGCGTATGGTCAATATAGGCCTAATCCAACTAACTAAACCACATATGTTGTGGACTATTGCAATCATCTTAATCGTGCTGTGGCTACTCGGCATGATTACGTCATACACGCTCGGTGGCTTTATTCATATCTTGCTCGTTATAGCCATTATCGTGATTCTGGTAAGAGTAATCCGCGGAGAGAAGATCTTGTAAATAAGATCTAAAAAACGCACCTTATTGGTGCGTTTTTTGTTTTAGATAAAGTAGCCAATCTTCAGCCCATTAATTTTATACAGATTCCTAGCACGCTATATTTCTTTTCGTCTTCTTTGGTGTAGATTGCATAGATAGCATTTTCCAGATCTTTGATGGACTCGCCTCCAAACACAGCGGGCGGAAAATCCACAAATAGGGCTGAGAAGGTCGGATATCTGAGGAGATCCGTGACCTCGACTGTAATCGTGTCATCAAGGTCTTTTGCATTTCGAAAAGTGATCGTGTCGCCAAGTTTGATCAACTGGCGTTTTTCATCAAACAATCTTGATTCAATGGTCTTTGTCCCAGACTTGATGGAAGTAAACGGTCCAGTCTGCAATTTCATCTCGTGATGCATATCTCAATCATTGATCTTAAGCGTGCCCAAATCCAGTATTTCATCAAAATGGATTTGGCTGACGAACTCTGCGGCGTGGCTGACCAGGATCATTGCGCCTTTGTAGTTTTCCAAGGCTTTGGCAATCACTGGGATGTGGCGGAAGTTGATGTGGTTAGTCGGTTCATCAAGGATGAGCAAACCTGGCTTTTGCAATACAAAGCGCGCAAAACACAGCAAGCCTTTTTGCCCTTCTGACAAGGACCCGACTTTGTTCTTGAGTAGATTGGATGTAATGAGGAATTGGGCGGCTACGGAGCGCAAGTATTCGTTTGAAGGCGCGTCCATGACCTCCAGCAAAGTATCATACGCTGTTTTATCAAAATCCAAGCCAGAAAAATCCTGGCGGTAATAGCCGACCCGCACGCCTTCTGCGATAACAGCGCCTTCATCTTTTTCCAAAGCCAAGGTGCGCAAAAGCGTACTCTTGCCGATACCATTCGGCCCAGACACTAGAATGCGGCGGCCTTTGCGCAGAACGAGATCGACTTCGGCAAAATGCGGGGCATGATCTTTGATGACCTTAAGGGACTTGATGGTAACAAGCGGCTGGTCAAAATCCTGGGCCGGGATCGTGAAGTCATTGATGGTCTTGTCCTCTTGGCGCACGTCCACCATCTCATCTTCAGCGACTTCAATCTGGTCGCGCAATTTGCTGGCCAGCCTGCGCATCTTGCCGCCTTTGTTGGCGAAAAAGTTTACTTTGTCTTTGCGGTCCTGGATATCCTTGAGCAAACGCGCGTTTTTCATGCGTTCGCGTTCCAAGCGGGCAGAGATTTCCTCTACCACGTTCAGATAGTTGCCTACGTATTGCTCTACCTTGTGCGTGTACACATCCAAATGCAGAACGCCTTCTGTGAAGGCATTCAAAAAATCAGCATCATGGGAAATGACCAAAACCGTCTTGGGATACATCATCAAAAATCCAGTCAGGTGTTCAATGCCGGCTTTATCCAGATTATTAGTCGGTTCATCCAACAACAGGATGTCAGGCTTTTGGATCAAAGCATAAGCCAGCAAAAGGCGGGCTTGTTGGCCGCCCGAAAACTCGCTGATTTTTTTATCAAGCGGCGCAGTCAGATTCACCACTTCCAAGACATCTGAAATGCGGCGATCCAAATCATAAATCTGTTCGGTAAAGGCATGAGCAAAATATTCCTCAACTGTTTCCCCCATTCTGTCGCGCGGAATGACCTGGAGTGCAGTGGCAATGGTCGCACCTTTGGTAATAAAGACTCCGCCCTCAGTCGGCTTGAGCGCGCCAGTCAAAAGTTTGAAAATCGTGCTTTTACCAGCTCCGTTTTGGCCCATGACCGTGACTTTGGCGTTTTCGCGCACTGAAAAACTAGCCTCTTCGAGGGTTAAGTGGTCTTCATCGTAGCCAAAAGTGACGTCGCTGAAGCGGATAATTACATTGACGTGGTCCATGGGAAAAGGAGTACATTTAAGCAGAAAACGGCTAAGATGGCAAGGAATTAGGGTGTGGTTAGCCATTCTATTGACTTTTAAGCCAAAACCTGCTATTATATGGCCATGAAATTGCGTTTATTGTGAAGCGTCGTCGAAGTTCATAAATATAACTTAACTTAGCAATTTTCTTACTTCGTATAAACCTATGAATGGTGTTATCAAGAAGTTGACCGATCGTGGCTTTGGCTTCATCGGTGCAGAAGGCCAAGCCAAGGACTTGTTTTTTCACAGCAGGTCATTGGTCGACGTCACTTTTGACGAGCTCCGCGAGGGTGACAATGTCACTTTCGAAGTCGAGCAAGGCGAAAAGGGCCCGGCCGCTGTCAACGTAAAGCGCGTGTAATCACGTCTTACAATGCAACAATAAAAGACCTCCGCAAGGAGGTCTTTTTGTATCAGCACTCATTATAAGTCGTATCATTACGGCGTTCCACGGCAATGATCGCATTCTCTGCATTCGGAATCTTGCGGAATATGACCCGAAACATACCTTTTCGAACGCGATAGACATCGTTTCGTCCTTGAAGTTTCTTGACATCAAGTCCGCTCAAATTATTTGACCTGATCCTCTGTATGACTTCCAGGAGCTGAGCCTGCTGCTTTGATGAAAGAAGCCTGAGTGTTTTTCGAATCCTGTCCACCATATCAGAGATCTTTCAGGATCTTGATCAGCTCGCTCGCCGGAATGCCGCCTTTGCGGTATTTCGTGAAATCAATCACCGTCTCCCACCCCTCTTCGTCAACAGGCCCAATCGCAAAAATCGGCTTGGAGCGCTTCATGACGATAAACGATTGCCCGCTTGCGATTCGCTTCTCATACACGCCCAAATTTTCCCGCAAATCCTTCAAACCGATAATGTTGTTCATAAATTTAGGTTAAATCTAAGTTTATCTTTAGATTAACAAAAGAGCTGCTTTTTGTCAAAATAATGGCCAGGTTATTATTTCTACCACTCTTGTAAATAAAAAATAACCTGTAGTTACGCCTATAATAAGGCGCGAACCCAACGTGGAGTTAAAAAAATCAACCTTATTTTCTGCCTCCTTCGTTCTATTGTCCGTCTCCGGATAGTTCGGATAAATCTCAACATCGCCTTGCGCGGTTCGTGCGAACGTTTTTTCCCTTTCACTATAAAAATCAGACCCTTTTCCATTCATAAACCATTGGACTGCAGCGTCGTCGCCAGAATTAATTTGAACGAGTTTCGCTGTCCTAAAATCCGCGCTATCAACTTCCGGAGAATATAAAGGCTCACAGAAAACAACTCCGCAGTTCAAAGAAGCAAAGTAATGCGCTCCAATCTTTGGCTCTGCATCGCCACGTAGCAACCTTCCATCTAGTTTTATAGAGAATAAGCGCTTGAACCAAAATAAAAAATTCGTTCGCTGATAGATATGTTCAGGAACCGCTTGCGCTGAATCCCTGTTCACTTCAGTGACCGTGACAAGCGCGAGAACATTTTCGCCTCTTTCATGGTTTCCTAAAAAGCACCCAAGCCAATCACATGCAGATACTTTCAATGGCTGTATACTTAGCCCAAATAGCATGAAAACGGTTACCAAGAATACTTTCCTGACATCAAATTTCCTCATATACAAGACCTTACCACACCTTCTAAGCTAGAAGCTAGTCTCTTTCCCACTCCACTATCTCCCCGGCTTTGATTTCAGTTGGATGAGCCTTGCGCAACGCAGATATCTGAGATCGATTGAGCAATGGGAAGTGCTTGGACTCGGCGAGGTGCAAGGCAATTTCCCAATTATCCTCTTCATTCGTGACCCAACCCATCTTGTCGAAACGCGACAATTTGATCGGCAGAGAATAGCTGCGCAAAGTCTTGCGCCCGTTGTCGTCCGTGTATTCATGGAAGTACGAGAGCGCCAATTCGCGCAATGCCCTATACACTGGCTCGCGATAGCGCAGGACAGCATGATTGGTTTTCGAAACCGCGCCCCAACAGCCTTGGCGCTTGAACAAGGTGACTACATGGTCAAAATCATGCGCACAGCTCGCGAGATGCAAAACCAGCGGCGGCTCGCCATTAAGACGGAAGGCCACGGCAGCCAGCATAGCAGCTTCAATACAATGCGCCCGATTTTCGCGTATCACGCGCCGTGGAGACAAACAGGTATCGCCGCCTGGTTCAAAGTTGATCGGAATCTTATCCAAATAATCCTGGATTTTTCCAGGCGAATTCAAGCTGCGCAGCAAGCGATCTTCGTCTTTCGTTAGGCCGTACATTATCAACTGATGAAGTTCAGCACGCCGTAGGCCAAGAATGCCGGCCAGACAATGGCCTTCAAAAGGCCCAGTACGCCCATCCAAAAACCTGTGGCATGGCTGATGTAAAAGACTGCGGCGCCGATAAAGCCCAGCCCATACACACCCCCGCCGCAAGCACCATTCATATTGCAACATTTGTTTTTCATAATGCTCTGAATAATATCAGCTTTTCGGCATTTGTTCAATCAAAAAAACCTTGACTGATGTCGAAGCTTTTTCAATGGTAGCCAATGTCTTTACCTTTATATTCAGGTATGTTTTATTATAAATAATAATTCAAAGACAGATAAAATATCACTTATATGAAAACAATGACTTGTAGGCAAATGGGCGGTCCTTGCGATGCCCCCTTCCACGGGAATACGGCTGACGAGGTCATAAAAGCAGAAGATGCCCATTTAAAAGAAATGGTCGCAGGGGGTGACGAAACACACGCCAGCGCTTTAAAAAGCATGCAGGATAGGTGGAAAGATCCTATGTCAGGAATGGGGTGGTATACGAAAACAAAAGAGGACTTTGCCGCTCTTCCCGAAGATAAGTAAAACAGCCGCCCTTCGATTCCTGCCTTATATTCAAAAACCCACCAGGTATGGTGAGTTCTTGATGGCAGGGGCGGCAGGAATCGAACCCGCGTTAGAGGTTTTGGAGACCCCTGTACTACCATTATACGACGCCCCTATTCGGCTTTTCCAGCGCTGGGATAATAACAAAAAAGCCTAAACTATTCAAGCATAGGCTTTTTTTAATCACCTACTCCGGATACTCCCACTTTCCGTACAGATAGTTAGCAACGCACTCGCCGCCTACTGGTTCGCCGTCGGTGTAAAACACGACTTGGATAGAGGCTGAAGCTTGCGTGTCCTTGGGAAGGGTCGGGTCAAGGTAATTGTACTTTGCGCGCTGAAAATTATATACGACTAAATCCCCTCTCTCATCAGTCGTTTCAATTTCGTAGACAACAACGCCGTTTTCATCAGCCTGAAACTTGACCTCTTTGTATTCCCGTCCTTTCACAAACCTTTCAAGAATTGACTGTAGGACTTCTTTGGTTGGAAACTTGTCACCTTCAAAAACCCTATTAAGAAGCGCTTTAGGCGTTAGATTTTCTTCTTGGGAAGGAGTTTGTTTAAGCTCTTCTTCACTCGCATTCTCAGGTGGCTTTGGTGGTTGTTCGTTCATAATGACCAAAGTTTACCATCCGCGAAGCCCCGGGGCAAAGACAGGGCCCAAGGTTGTCATTCTCCTCTTTTAAGGCTATGCTTCACGCATGCAAGTCAAATTCCTAAAAAGCCTCACCAAGCTTGAGGATCTGCCGCGGAGCGAAAAGCCCCAGGTTGCTTTTGTTGGCCGCTCCAACGTAGGCAAGTCTTCGCTGATCAACCATTTGTGCAATCAAAAAGACCTGGCGCGCGTGAGCGCTGAGCCGGGCCGGACGCGGACCATCAATCTTTTTGACGTTGACAATAAATTTTTCCTGGTTGATTTGCCGGGCTATGGCTTTGCCAAAGCTTCCAAGGACAAACGCGAAGAGTTCTTGAACATGCTGAATGACTATCTTGGGATGACTGAACGACTGAAACTCGTGTTTTTGATTATTGATGCGCGCATCGGCGCCACTGACTTGGATCGCGAAATGCTGAACTACCTGAAATCCAATGGCACGCCTTTTGTCTTGATCGCAAACAAGGCTGACAAGCTGTCCAACTCCGAATCAGCTAATTTGCTGCGCACGCTTGAGGCCGGCTACCCCGGAGTTGAGCTTATCTTGCACTCAAATATCACTGGCAAGGGCCGAAACGAGATACTGGAGGCCATTGACAAAATGGCCAAATTGTGATATAAATAGTCACTATATAACGGCTACTGGTACCTAACCCCGGAGAATGCCATACTCATGGAAAAGCTCGTCAACCTAGCCCTTTTGTCCCTTATCCTGCTCGCCGTCGTCCGCCTTGGGCTGGACATCGACCAGGTCCTGAATCGCCCTAGCGACCTGACGCAGATTCCGTTCATCGTGCCTTTGGCGCTTGGGGTCATCGTGACCATGTGCGTCATTGCCAAGCGACACCTGGACCGCGAAGATGCTGACCCGGCCAATGTTCGACGCATCAACATCTGCTAGCTAGCCCGCCTCACTGCCTCTGTTCCCCCCTCGTGGGAATGGAGGCTATTTCATTTGTAAAATCCGTATTATTGACCCTTGACGCATAACCAAAAAACAGATTAAGGTTTAAAGACTATGGCAATCCTAGAAGTTAAGGATCTGAAGAAAAAATACGGTAATTTTGACGCAGTCAAAGGCGTTAGTTTTGAGGTCCAAAAAGGCGAAGTTTTCGGGATATTGGGACCAAATGGAGCCGGAAAGACCACTACCCTTGAGATGATCGAGGGGCTTAGGCCAATTACCAGCGGCGAAGTTATTCTGGATGGCATAAACGCCAAAAAAGATCCGTATGCAGTCAAAGAGCGGGTTGGCATCCAACTCCAGTCCTCTGCCTTTTTCCCGAACCTGAACCTACTCGAACTATTGAACATGTTTAGTGATCTTTATGGCCAACCCAAAAAATCACTTGAACTCTTAAACGAGGTCGGGTTGGCGCAAAAAGCCAAGTCAAAAGTCAAAGACCTTTCAGGCGGTCAGCGGCAAAGGTTCAGCATTGCGACCACCATGGTCAACGACCCTATCATGATTTTTTTGGATGAACCGACCACAGGCCTTGATCCGCAAGCTCGCAGGAACCTCTGGGAATTGATTGCCCAAATCAAACAACGCGGCACGACCATCATCATCACCACACATTATATGGACGAGGCACAGGTGCTGTGCGACCGGGTAGCAATCATGGATGAAGGAAAAATTGTAGCCTTGGATACGCCAGACAAGCTCATCGATCAACTTTTGGTCAGAGGCTTTACGCCCCGCACCAAAGTCCCGCCTGCTACGCTGGAGGACGTATTCATTGATTTAACAGGTAAAGAATTACGCGACTGATATGAACCGCTCTATTTCATCTTTTCGGGCGCTACTCACCGCGTCCATGAAAATGTTTTTCAGAAACCGAAGTGCGGTTGTATTTACTTTGCTCATTCCACTGGCCTTGCTCGCTGTCTTCGGTTTCTTATCAAAAAGCAATGGCGCGTCCATAAAAATCGACGTGACAAACCATTCGGTTACGCCAATCGCGGAGAACTTCGTGGCCGGACTTAAAAAAGTCGATATTTTCAAGATAAGCGAAGTCACCGAAAACCAAGCCGCTCAAGATCTGGGCAAAGGCGATACCGATCTGCAGGTAATCGTTCCAGCTGACTTTGGGCTCTTGAGCCCAATCGATGGACAACTGCGCCCGAGTACATTGATTACTCATTATAATCAGGCCAAGCCACAGAATGGACAAACAGCAGATCTGATTCTTGGGCAGATCATCACCGGCCTCAATGCCCAAATCTCGCACTCGCCCCAAGCCATAACGATCCAGTCTTCGGGCGTGCAGACCAATAACTTAGGGTATTTTGATTTCGTGCTACCCGGCTTGCTGGCCATGATCATTATGCAGCAGGGCCTCTTTGGCGTAGCCTTCGCCTTTGTGTCATTCAAAGCCAGCGGCTCTTTGCGCCGTTTGCAGGCCACGCCTGTGCGGCCGCGTAATTTTATCGTGGCCCAGGCCATCACTCGCCTGGCCATAACGCTCATCATCGTGGCCATACTGGTCGGCTTGGGCATCTATTTCTTCAACTTCCACATGCTCGGCAGTTGGTTGGACTTTGCGGCCGTAACCATCCTGGGATGTTTGATTTTCCTTGGATTCGGCTTTGCTATCGCCGGCTATTCTAAAGACGAAAACCAGGTTGCGCCTTTAGCCAATGTCATCCAGCTTCCCATGCTCTTTTTGTCCGGCATCTTTTTCCCACGCGACATTTTTCCGGGCTGGCTCAAGACCTTGACCGACTATTTCCCTCTGACTTATTTAAGCGACGCCTTCAGGCACATTGCCAACGAAGGCCAGCATTTTACCCAATTCGGGACTGATATAATCGGCCTGGCTGTCTGGTGTCTTATTGTCTTCATGGTCGCGGTTTGGACTTTTAGATGGGAATAAAAAAAAGAGGCTTAGTCGCCTCTGGAGCTTTCTTTCTGCTTAGGGACTGTCTCAAGGCCTGCTGCTGTAAGCAAGTCCTCTATTTTGTCCCATTTGTTCTCAGGCGAAAAAACCATGGCCAGGATTTGCCTCAAAGGCTCTGCGTGCTCTGGGCCGAACACTTTCGGCTCAGTGAACATGAGGCTGTTACGCACTGTCAGAAGCATGAAATACCTGTAGCGCCGGTCCCCCTCCAGCATGTGGTTCACGCGCTGGAGCGTGTCGCTCAAGATCTGCTTCATGAGCCGAATGCGCCTTGCACAACTGCGCTTGCGTGATGAGCCGAGCCTGAGAAGATGCATCTTGAGCTCCTGATGAGCAGCTTCCAGAATTTCTTCCAAGAGCTTTTCCATAGCATCTCCTCAATTAGTCCGCGCCGAAGAAGATGTTTTGGGGACCGGTCCGCGCTTTAGGACGTATGCATCCATTCCCCTGCGGTTGACGAATCCATACGCCTCAAGGAGCCGGCAGACCTCGCGCAAATCAATGGTCCGCAATTTCGGGTTGCCCAGTATCTGCAAGGCTTCTTCAATGCCTTTTGCGAAGTGCGGATTCAGGTTCTCAAAACCCACGGTCGCAAGCATGTCGCGCAAAAGCAGGAGCCCCAAGTACAGCGCCAGCCGGCCGTGCCTGTCAAATGTTTCCAGTTCCAGCGAAAGGAAACTCTGGATCGCTTCGTAGGCCGTACGCCTGGCTTGACACTCGTCTGACTTCAGCTCAAAAACCTTGTTCGCGAGAGTGGAAAGTATGCTTCTTGTTCTGAGCGTGACAACAGTGCTCATCTCTCACCTCCGGCCCAAAGTATGGTATAAATATGGCATGAAGTCAATACGCGCGCACATGCAGGACTGGATCCAGGTAAAAGACCCTCTGGACACGCTTTTTTGGATCACTATTTTGCTCAAAGCCCTGAATTCGCTGGGCGAGGTAATCGTGGGCGTGTCATTATTCTTTTTGAAGATCTCCACGCTCCAGGCCTGGGTCTCGGCTCTAGCCCAACCCGAACTGGTTGAAGATTCCCAGGATTTGCTCGCCAATTATCTGAATCATATTTCGCAATCTTTTTCTTTGGGCGGAAAAAACTTCCTGATGATCTATTTGCTGATGCATGGCATATTGAAGCTCGTCCTCATCTTCGCCATCTTGCGCAAGAAACTTTGGGCTTATCCGGCCATGATTGGCTTGCTTGGAGCTTTCTCTTTATACAGTCTGTATAAATTCAGCCACGTCGGTGGCTTGTATCTTTTGGTTTTTGCCGTGTTTGACGCGCTTGTGTGCATTTTAACTTACAGCGAATACCAAAGACTGCGCAAAGTGTGGTAAAATACAGTCAGGTATGCACGAGGGGCATCATTTTGATAAGACACGCACTAAGTGCGCTTATGTTGTTTCGGTAAACATGGGTTATGGCCACGAACGCGCGGCCTATGGTTTGAAAGAATTGGCGCATGGCGGCATCATCACGGCCAATGATTATCCGGGCATTCCGGAAAAAGAAAAAGATCTGTGGATCAAGAGCCGCAAAGGCTACGAAGCCATCTCCAGGCTGAAACCCATACCCCTGATCGGGCCTTTGGCCTTCAGTATCATGGACCACATCCAACGCATCCCCTCTTTTTATCCGCGCCGCGACCTTTCTGCTTCCACTTACCAAGTCGCACAGACTTATTATTCCATTGAACACCTGGGCTTGTGCCGCCATTTGATAGAAAAGCTGGCCAAAGACCCATTGCCTTTGATCAGCACGTTCTTTATCCCGGCTTTTGCGGCTGAGACATTCGATTACCCCGGCGACATCTACATCGTGATCTGCGACGCGGATATCTCGCGCGCTTGGGTGCCGCGCGATCCGAAAAAAAGCCGCATAAAATATTTCGCGCCCAATGGCCGCGTAGTTGAAAGGCTCAAGCTCTATGGCGTCAAGGAAGAAAATATCTTCTTGACCGGCTTCCCTTTGCCCAAAGAGGCCATCGGTGACTTGGAAGGCAACATCATCCGCAAGGATTTGGTTTCGCGCATAGTGAACCTTGATCCAAACGGAATTTTCATCAAAAAATACCAACGCGTGGTACAGAACGAGCTGGGCAATTTCAAGAACAAGTCAGACCATCCCCTGACCCTGACCTTTTCCGTGGGCGGGGCTGGTGCGCAAAAACAGATTGCTTTGCAGGTTTTGACCAGTTTGAAACGGACCTTGATGCGCGACGGCCTGCGCCTCAGGCTGGTGGCTGGCACAAAACATGATGTGGCAGTCGAGTTCCACTCTTGGGTCAAGGATCTTAAGATGACGTCTTTGCTGGATAAGAAAATTTTCATTGATTTTCACCATGACCGCGCGACTTATTTCAAGGACTTCACCCGGACCTTGCGCAAGACAGATATTTTGTGGACTAAGCCGTCTGAACTCTCTTTCTATTGCGGCATGGGCTTGCCAGTCTTGATGGCACCGACCATCGGCTCGCAGGAAGATTTCAACAAGACCTGGCTCATGTACATGGGCGCTGGCATCAACCAAGGCGATCCGCAATATACCAACGAATGGCTGTTTGACTGGATCAACAGCGGAGGCTTTGCGCGCGCTGCTTGGAACGGATATGTCGAAGCTCCCCAGCATGGAGCATACAGGATAGAGGGCATCATCACGGGCACTCGCATGGATGTGGAGACCTTGCCCATGATCGTCTGATGCGCTCCCCCTTCGTCATTTTGTTATTTTAATATTTGATCCGCGAAAAATTGAGGCGACAATTCGCTACCCGTTGCATCTAAAACGAGCTTTTTCCAATTCAGCTTCTTGCCCGGGACAAAAATCTTTTCGATGAAATACTGGCCGACCTCTGTTTTTCCCGCAAAACTATAATCGCCATAAGCTTGGGCATTGAGGACATGCGTATCGATTTGATGTTTGATTTGTGAGGCGAAAAGAGAGCCTAAGACGTAGTTGTGATAATAAGCCGGGTAAAGCGCAATGTGGACTTTAGCTGCCCAATCAGCGCCGCTCCAACCTTTAGGTTTATTCAATAGCTGATATTTAGCGACCAAATCCCACCAGAGTTTTTCCAAGTCCTGATTTGTATTTTCATACATGCTTTTCTCGAAACGATAGACGACCTGAGCCCAACGCGTAAAAATCAATTCATTGAACTTCAGGTACTTTTCGCTTTGCGCGGCAATACTTTTAGCGTCCTCGGACTCAGCCCCAGCTGCTTCGATAAGCCAGGCCGGGCTGTGCGTCATGCGTCCGAACAACATGGCCACTGCTTCGGTCGTAAAAATATGGTTGGCCCCGCGCAATGTCCAAGGCAAACTCTGGTCTATATATTTGTCGTAAGCGGCATGGCCAAATTCGTGCAACATGGTCGCCATCCAGTATTCATTGTCTTTTACGCTGGCCATGACGCGGATATCCCCTTTCTTGTCCACGTCCATGCAATACGCGTGCTGGTATTTGCCCGGCCTTTCAAGCAAGTCGCTTTTTTGGATCAAATCGTCTATGGGCAGGCCCGAGCCCTGATAGTAGTCGCGTGTAATCTTAATGACGTCTTTGCCTGTAAAAAAACGATCCAAATCCAAATCATAAATACGCGGCACTGCCTGGAAAAACCGATCATGAAAATGCCACGGCATGAGTTCGGCTTCAGTGATGCCATATTGCCTGGCTAAAGCCTGGTCCATTTCCTGTTTGGCGCGGGCAAATACGTCGCGCGTCAATTCATCCAACTCATCAAACACGTCCTCGATCTCTTGCGGGTCCTGTTCGTTCAACTTCAGGCTCATCTCATGGAAATTCTTGAAACCCAGCTTTTGCGCTGCTTGATTGCGCAAATTGACGAGCTTAAGCACATCCTCAGCCACCATGTGTCCGATTTGTTTGCTCGCTTTCCAGGTCGCCTCCAGTTTTTTGCTGTCTGCTGATTTGCGCAAAACTTCATTGATCTGGTTATCGCTCATTTCCTCGCCATCAGCTTTCGCTCGATAAGTGCTGAACTTGGTTTCAATCTCTTTTTCCAATTGGATGATCTTCTCCAAGTCAGCCACGTCCATTTGATTCCCAAGATAAGCATTATACAAGATCTCCAGCTCGCGCTTGAGGATAGGATCGCTGATATCCGCAGCCTTGTCCTTGAGATCTTTGAGCTTGGCGAAGTCATCTTTGTCCGCATAGATTTTATTCAAAGCCAGCGATACCTCGGCTGCTTTTTCAAAATCTTCCTGTTTGCCGGACGCATTAGCTTGGAAATAGGCTAAAGCATAGTCTTTGCTCAAATCAACGACTCTGGATTCATGGCCGGCGATAAAGTCCTGAAGAGATTGTTCGATCGATGTCATATGAAACACAGATTACATGGGGTTTGTTCGAAAAGCAACAAAAAAACCGCATAAAGCGGCAGAGGCGTTCAGAAGTCGTCATCGCAACAGCAGTGGGAAGTATGTGCGCGCCGGCACATTTCGTCGAATTGGCTGTATCGGCCAAGCACGTATTGGCGGGCGCGGACCCAGCGCAAGAGCTTGGCAAAACCATGTTCAATGGTTTTGGGGGCTTTGACCACGAGCATAGGAAAAGGGAATATCTCGTTTCCGCCAATGAAGAAGCCTACTGTCCAATCCCCGGGCACGCCGACCACCCAAGGCTTTGCGCGCACTTTGTTTTCAGCTAGCTCGCGCACCAAATCTTCATAGCTGACAGTTTTCGAAACCGGTTCAATGCACGGCGTCTCAACTTTCCAGTCGTTCCGGTAGTGCCGGCCGACTGGATCACGATGGCGCACGTCTTCAAGTTCGCAGATCAAACAACGGCGGTTTTCCAAGTATGTTTCGGGTTTTTCCGACACATCAACCCATTGATGCTGGCAAACCGTCTGTTTCGCTGAATTTGGAAAAGTATCGCAGCCGATAGACATGATGGAACCTCCTGGAATGAACTAGCGATGAGGTTAACACAGACTGAAAAATGGGTAAAGAGTCCCTTGACATGCCTGTCAAAATAAGGTAATACTTTTGGGCAAAAGGAGGCTCGCACCATGTCGAAAACAACAGTAGGTACCCTGAGTCAATCCGAAGAGGAGCTGGTTCTTCAGAGGCGCCGGGAGGAACAGCAACAGGCCGAACGGCGGAATGCGCTACAGGCGCGTTTGGATCTGGATCAACGCATCAAGTATCAACAAGGCGTTGAGAAGAAGCGCTTTTTGGCTGCGACGCGGGCGCACAGGGAAATCATGAATCTCATTGCCCTGCGTCTTCTCGAGGAAGCGTGCACTACAGACACGATTGCGCCGACAGATCTCTTGAAGTCCTTTGACGGCCGCTTCACGAGCGTTCCCCTCTCAGAGCGGATGCTGACCATCCTCAAGGATTTCCCCAAGCTTTCCGCTTTGCTCGAAAGCGACAAGGAGCGACGCGAGGCCAACCAGAAGCGTCGTGAAGATCAGAAGGCGAAAAAGGAACAAGAAGCAGAGGCCTCCAGAGCTTCCAACCACGACGACAGCGCTCAGCGCGAAGCAGACCGTCAAGAAGGTGAAAGACGGCGCAATGTTGGCAGCAATTCGCATCTAGACAGCCCCTCCCACTAGAAGTTTTGCGTCGTACTAAAACGGCGCTTTTTTATTTGTGTTGTGTATAGAAATCTCACTCAATTATAAACATGGCGGTGCCACGTGACGCAAAGCAAAACGCCCAGCGTTTGCTGAGCGTTTTACGTGGTAGCGCGTACGGGAATCGAACCCGTATTACCAGATTGAGAATCTAGCGTCCTAACCATTAGACGAACGCGCCTTTATTTCTTCAACCAATCAATTGATTGTCTTACCAGCAGCTCAGACGCCTTGAGCGGATCAGCCATCAGTTCTTTGGTGATCTTTTCCATGCGCGCGCCTTGCGAGCCTTTGATGAGCACTGCGTCATTGGGTTTGAGTATCTCCTGTTGGATGAACAAACCGGCTTGCGCGCTGGTATCGAATTGATGCACACAATCTGCAGGCATACCCGCAGAAACAGCCTCTTTGGCCATGACACGCGCAAGTTTACCACAGCAAACCAATACGTCAATGTTTGACTCTGCAACCAAACGACCGATGTTGCTATGCTCTGCTTCAGTCAGCGAACCAAGCTCCAGCATATCCCCTAAAGCCGCGATGCGCTTGCCTCCGGCCGGGACTGGGAAACGTGCCAAATCGCCAATGGCCGAGCGCATGGCCTGGGGCTGGGCATTATAACTGTCATCCAATAAGATCGTATTTTTGATGCCTGGAATTATGCGCGTCCTGCCTGGCACGCCCTGGTACACGTCCTGCAGATACTGGACTGCTGGTTTGGAAAGATGGTCCATGGACACCATAAAAGCCAAGGTGGCGGCAATGGCATAAGCATGCGGCTCGCCATACACGCCCTTGAGATACAAAGAATAGGCGTGGTTCCGCAAGACTTCCAAGTTTATTTCCAGGCCAGCATCTGCGGCATGGGCTGGATCATATTTGATGTCTGCTGATATGATCCTGACTACGGCTTCGGGGCTTTTGCCAAAACCCACGACTTCGCATTCAGCCAGGTTGCGCGAAGACCAAGTCCAATCCTCATCTGTATTCAAAATCGCTTCCCCTGTTTCAGGCAAAGCCTTGAGGATCAATCTCTCTTCTTCCACGGCCTTTTCCTCTGATCCGAAGTATTCAGTATGTTCTGCGCCCAGGCTGCTGATGATGGCTATGGTCGGCGGCGCCATTTTTATCAGATACTTCATGTCCCCAGGATGGTCTGCGCCCATCTCCAGAACCAAATATCTCATCTCAAGGCGCTTAAAGCCAAAGGCATAGCTGGCAGCCACTGCCATGACAGTTATCCACTTAAAAGGATTCTTGCCTGGCATTTCCAAATCAAAAATAGAAAGAGGCACGCCAAGCTCATTATTATAGTTCTTTTTTGAGCAACGGAACTCCTCGGGCGAGAGCCTGCCGGACAAAGCCTGGGTCAAGGCGTACCGGATAGAGGTCTTGCCCACAGACCCGGCAATAGCCACAACCAGGGGCTTATCCCTTTTTATGGATCGGTGCGCGCACCAGCCCAAATAGCGTTCTAGGAGTCGTTGCATATGACTAAAAAAAACTTATTACAAATACGACAATCTGTCGAGTACCCCTATCTTTCGGGTTTGACCTTCAAGTACTGGAGCAGATATTTGGCCATGTCTCCAAAAACAGGAGCTGCACAGGATTCGGCCCAAGCTGCTTTTTTAGGATAGTCAAACTTGACCAGCATGACGAACTTCGGGTTATTGGCCGGAGCATAGCCAATGAACGAAGCAATGACCTTTTCGGCTTCATAGCCCTTGCCCCCGGCTTTTGCGACTTGGGCTGTACCGGTTTTGCCAGCCACCCAGTAGCCTGGCACCATAGCGAGCTTGGAATGGCCGTTCTCAACCACGGAAATCAACATGCCCGAAACAAGCCTGGCCGCACGCGCACTGACTGGTTGGCCCAAGACGATTGGCTGAGTAATTTCGACTTTGCCGTCCGGGTGGTCAACTTCGGCCACAATATAGGGTTTCATCATCTTGCCCTGGTTGGCTAAGGTGGCATAAGCAGAAATAAGCTGGATGGGCGTGGTAGTGATGCCTTGGCCGAAAGAGGCTGTAGCCGCGAACACATCTCCTTTTTTATCCAAAGACGAGATGTCGCCAGCCCCTTCGGGCTTGAGGCCAGCATCTGTCTTTTTGCCGAAACCGAACTTTTGGACATAGTCGCGGAAAGCAGTCTTGCCCAAAAGCCTTTGAACAAAAATTGTACCCGTATTCAAAGACTCTTCCAGCACATTGGTCATGGTTTTGACTCCATGGGCTTTATGATCTGAATTCTGGATCTTGAAGTCATCTATTTCCTCAAACCCCTTGTCCGTGTAGGTCGTGTTTGGATTTACCTTCTGCATATCCAGGCCAGCGGCCATGGTCACGGCTTTAAACACAGAGCCTGGCTCAAAAGTCCTGAAAACCGCGGGATTATTGAAGACTCCGACATCTGTGACAGACTTAAGATCGCTCGGCTCAAAGTCAGGATAAGAACACATGGCCAAAATCGCGCCCGTGCTCGGATCCATGATGATGATCGTGCCGCTCTCAGCCTCGTATTGGATCGTGCCGTTTTTTATTTTTTCGCAGGCCTGATATTGGATGGCGCGATCCAAAGTCAAAACAACATCTGAACCATTTATTGCTTCTTTGAGGGATGTGTTGGCAAAAACAAGGCGGCGGCCTTGGGCATCCTTTTCTGCATCCAGCCTGCCTGGCTTGCCAGCTAAAATTTCTTGATAACTGGACTCAATGCCATAGCGGCCGACTAAATTGCCTTGGTCATCGGGCGTAACCACGCCTACGACTTGGCCGCCCATGCCTTTTTCAGGATACAAACGCGCGTCTTGGCGGTTAAAATCAACATTTTCAAAAGCGCTGTCTTTTAGGCGTTGCAGTATCTCAGGGCTCACATCCTTGGCCAAGACTTGGTATTTGCTCGTGGATTTAGAAAGCTTGGTCAGCAAATCAACCTCTGGAATGCCCAGTATGGGCGAAAGATTGCGCGCTGTGGTCGTGGCCTCTTTCATGCCATAAGGCACAGCATAGACTGTCCAAGCCTCACGATTAGCAGCCAAAGGGTAGAGCTTATTATCTGTATCGTCCCGGATCAAGATGCGGCCGCGCACAGGCGTGATCTTGGACTGGACCTCGTGCTGGTCTGTGGCCAGGACAGAGTACATCTGGTGATCCATGATCTGGAGCTTGCCTAGCCTGAGCGCAATAATAAAACCAATTATAAGCATGGCGACGACAATAGCCGCAAACCGCAGATCAAGATTGCGCGTTTCTCCGCGCATCAACCTTTCAGCTGTCCTCACAGTAAAAAATTATAACACGTCGTCCAAACGCGTCATAATTGCGCTCACAGTACGCCTGACGGCGCGATTGTCCCCTGTCCTCCGGTTGTTGGCGTGATTGCGCTAGGCACTGGTTCGCAAGTTGTTTTGCAGGTTTCCAAGTTCTTCTGGCAGATCTCTACGTTCTTGGTCTGATCTTTCTGGTCCAAGCTTGCATTGCAGGTCTTATAATCCACTTGGCATTTTTCTTGCTGTTCAGGCGTACACTTTACAGCTGTTTCCGATGGTTTTGGAACCTCTGTTTGGGATTTGCATTGCGATAAACACACTTCCTGCATCTTCTGGGCTGAGGCCTGATCTGAACTCTCCAGATATTTGCTGTAGATGTCAGAACACTCCTTGATTTGGTCAGCTGAACAATTGCTGGATTGCGTACAAAGCTTGTCTTCGCACAGTGTCTTTAATTTATCGCAGGTGGCTAAAGCCGAGCTATTGCCCTTGGCTGAACCAGCAGAGCAGATTTCATCCAAACGTTTGCACTGATCCGGGCAATATCCTTCTGGCAGTTTGGTCTCATCAGAGTATTTGCAGGCTTTGACCAAGCAGTTGCGGTTGTTCGCGCGGCAAGTCTCAAGAGCAGCGCCCTGGTCTTTGGAGAGCTTCCCGGACATGGCTTGCTCCACGCAGCCGCCCAAAGCTACTGAACAGCGGTCTTCGCAGCTCACAGCCGGACGAGGCGCATAATTGCATTTCGTGACGCACTCATTGGCCTGTGACAAGCATGGGTCCATGCCGCTGGCTGTGGGCTTGAAGGCCGTAGAATCACAGGCAGCCAAATTTTTGCGGCACACATTCAAACAATCCATGCGGCTTACATCCTCTTTGCAGGTGGTTTGTTTGGTCTTCAAAGTCGTGACCTCATTATTTAAATCCGATACAGTCTTGACCAGCTGGGCAGTATCAAGCATGTTTTCAAACGATTTCTGCACTGTACTCAAGTTTTCCTTGAAGTTCTGGAATGTGGTATTAGTGAAACTAACGCGCGACGTATCCGGAGTCTCGGTTTGCGCCCACAAAGCCACTGGGCCGCCGATCACAAGCAAAGACAGGACTGCCAGCCCGAACATCCACTTGGCAAAAGGGTTGCTCGTATCTTTCGGCGGGAGAGTCGTTGGCGTTTGCGGTTCATCTGCATCATTCTTTTTGCGCCTGACTCGTTTTTGTTTGATCATAAAAAATACTAAAATAAATAACTGCGGCCATTATAGCATTTTTTCTCGCTGTTTAGCTTAATTTTTATCCACAACTAACTTCAACGCAGCGCGTTTATCCTTAAGCTCCCCTCTCCACTGAGCTTCCAGGGCGCGTTTGAGCATTTGGGCAAAGTGCGGGCCTGGTTTTAATCCAAGTTTTATCAAATCCCTGCCTCGGATAAGGGGCATTGGCCATGATTTTAGAATTTTCAATTGCGACGCGCGATAATTTATCTTCTTGGCCAAAGCTGTCAGGCTCAAAGCCTGGGCAAGCAAAACCGTGTCAGACAAGAACAACTCGTTTTTCTTGAGATCGTACGCAGTCTTGCGCAGCTCGTAATCCGAAAAGTGCTTGTCCAGCTTGCGCACAGACGCGATCAGATCCAAAATAGCCTGACGCTCTGACTTAGGATAATCAACCTGCTCCAAAAACTTTTTGACCTTAGTGTCGTTTTTCAAACAATAACACAAAGATGCATATGCTTGAGCACGATTGTTTGAAGCTCGATCAACACTCGCGAGCACAGACTTCCAGTCAGCTGCAGACAAACGATCCACATCAGAATGAAGTTGTTTCAAGATATTGAGATCTTTTGCGGCTTTGAGTCCAACACTCGGCTTAGGCGATTTCAAAAGCAATTTATTCCACTCCTCCCTTACTCGTTCCTTGGAAAGATGCTTGAGATTTATTTTGCGGGAGAGTTTGACGGTGTCTGGGTGGATCTTGAAGCCAAATCTGCCGGCAAATTGCATAAGACGCAAAACACGCAAGGGGTCATCGCCAAAGCGTTTAGCATCAACATGACGAAGAATTTTGCTTTTGAGATCCTTGAGTCCGCCCTGCGGGTCAAGCACTTCGTGCGTCAACGGATCCAGATACAAGGCATTGATGGTCAAGTCGCGCCGCCGCGAAGCCTGCTCGATCGTCAGATTCACATCATGCGCCACTTGCGGTTTTCTCCCCTGGCCTGGAGCTGTTTTTGAATCGCGCCTGGCCAGCGCAACCTCAACCTCGCCTAGCTTGAACACGCCGAAACTTTTCCCGACTGATTTTATTTTTGGACTTATCTTGCGCAAAATCTTTTCCAAAGTCTTGAGATCAAGCCCGTGGACCTCCAGGTCCAAATCTTTTGAAGTTTTGCCCATGAGCTTGTCGCGTACATAGCCGCCGACCAAAAATGCGCGTCCGTGCTGCTGTTTCACGGATTCGGCGATACGCCTGACCAGAACAATATTAGAATTCATAGATATAAAGTTTTTGACCGAGTTCTTTTGGCTCGCGCTTAAGGTCAATCACTTGGATGGGTTCTTTGTTCTTGAACCTGAAATCACATGACACGAGCCTGGTGCCTGGCTTAAGGTCTTTTTGCAATTTAGGCAAAAGCATGTCCATCAAGGCCGGGAATAGATAGGTAAAGACGTGCGTCGCGTCAGACAGATCAGTTTTGAAAAAGTTTTTTTTCTTGAATTGCACGGATGCTTTTTGCTTGCGGCCATTGATGCAGGCCAGCCAATACGCAAAACGCGATTTTTCAATGCCTACATATTTTGCTTGCGGCATTTTTTCCCAGCAGCCCAAGAGCACGCGGCCCTCGCCGCAGCCCAAATCATACATGACTGAATCTGGCTTTAGCCCCAGCGCATCAAAAATAGAAGGCACGACTTCTTTAGGAATCGGGATAAACGGCGCATGCGTAAAAAGCAGGCTCCACTCCCACATGAGCACGAAAAACAAAACAACCAGAAGAATCAAAAGCAACACAATATAAACCGCGACTTCTAGATACATCATAAACAGCTAGATGATACCAGCAATCACCTGATTGATACATACCCTCCAGGCACGCCTTTTTTGGACAGGACTATTTGCCACAACTGGTTCTTTCTGGCGCGGAAGGATCCGGCGCAAGCCAAGAGATAGTATCGCCACATGCGATGGAACTTTTCGTCGTAATTCGCTTTCAGCTTATCCCAGTTAGCCTCAAAATTCTGGTACCAGGCCATAAGCGTTTTGTCATAATCAGCCCCAAAGCTGTGCCAATCCTCCATCACGAACAAGCCCTCAATCGCCTTGCTGATTTGCTTGATTGAAGGAAGCATGGAATTCGGAAAAATGTATTTCTCAATCCAAGGGTCATTGCCTTTGGCTGAATGGTTGCCTCCGATCGTATGCAGTAAAAACAAACCATGGTCTTTGAGATTTTTATGCACGACTTCCATGTAAGTCCGATAATTTTTGTACCCCACGTGCTCAAACATGCCCAAGGACACAATCTTGTCGAATGTCTCGTTAATGTCGCGATAATCCTGCAAGCGAGTTTCTACTGGAAGATTTTTATACAATTCATCAGCCAGAGCCTTTTGTTCTTTTGAAACCGTGACTCCGACTGCGCTTACGCCGTACTTTTCAGCCGCAAAACCCATGAAGCTTGCCCAGCCCGAACCAATGTCAAGAATCTTTTCTCCAGGCTGGAGATTGATTTTTCTGCAGATAAGATCCAATTTCGCTTCTTGCGCTTCATCTAGGTTTTTTGCATCTTTCCAATAACCGCAGGTGTAGGTCAGGCGTTTGTCCAGCATGGCGCGATACAGATCATTGCCCAAGTCATAGTGGCGCTTGCCGATTTCAAAAGCTTTTGATTTTCTGCCTGCGTTCAAGATTGTCTGCCAGGCAAACTCAAACATCAAGTTCCAGTCGTGTTTGACCCTTTGATCAAGATCAGCCGTAAGGATCCGATTGAAAAACTCATCAAGTTTTTCACAATCCCACCAGCCCTCCATGTATGACTCGCCAAGCCCCAATGAGCCGTAGCGCAAAACACGATTATAAAAATTTTCGTTATGGACCTGAGGATCGTACGGATTATTGCCATTTAGGGTAATGCCCGTACCAGAAAGCAATGAGTCTATGATGGCTTTTTTCATAGGATGCCTTAAGTTATTTGGCTATTTCAGTATATCGCCATCCCCTGGTCTGCGTCCAACGAAAGAAACCATGGCCGTGCCACGTGAAACCGCTTTTAGGTTACTGCCCCGTAAAGCGCAAATTTGATTTGATCTTATGCGCCACGGGGCACGTAAAAAACCGCCATACACTTAGCGGTTTTTTACGTGGTCGGGCTAGTGGGACTCTCACGTCGTCGCAGGCTCCTCCCACGGAAACCTTCGGGTTCCCGTGTGCCCTCCTCATTTCTGGAAACCTCTCGGTTTCCAGCCCTTCCCTGGGTTCGAGTCCAAGTATCAGAAAATCCAGCTTACGCTGGATGTTCTTTTGGTCGGGCTAGTGGGACTCGAACCCACGGCCTCTTCGTCCCGAACGAAGCGCGCTACCAACTGCGCTATAGCCCGTTTTTGGTTTGCAGATAGTACCAGAAACAATTTCCCCTGGCAAGATTTTAGCGCGCAATATAGCATTGATACATGCAAAAAGGGGGTGTGGGCAAAATAGCATTAATCCTGGCTTTAGGCCTTGGATTTTTGATACAGACCCCGGCTTTGGCCCAATCTCCGACCAGTACAGACCAAGCAGCGCCTGTTGAAGAACATTCGCAATATGGCACTTATGACCGTGTTTTGGTCAAAACCGTACAGCACCAATCCATAACCAACGGCACAGAGACTTCGCAAAACATAAAATACACGATTGAGTTCTTAAGCGGCAAAAGAAAAGGCCAGAGTTTTACTTTTTCCAAAATGCAGAACGAGCCTGATCTGGCCAGGCTAAACCCGCAAGCCGGCGACAGGCTGGTCGCTTTTTCCCAAATCGACTTGAACAGCCAGCCTAAAATCTATTTTGAGAACTACGACCGCTATCCGATTTATTTTTGGATTTGCATCCTTCTGGCTATTGCCCTGTTTTTGCTGGCTGGCACAGCTGGCCTGAGGATCGGGTTGTTTTTGGCCTTGTCACTGCTCATTGTCAACTATGTGCTCTTGCCCCTAGGCATGAAAGACTGGCCCGCGATCATCATCACTTTGATCAGTTTCAGCCTTTTGAGCGCCTGCGGGCTTTTGTTGTTCAAGGGCTGGAACAAAAAATCTTTAGCCTCGCTCCTAGGAGTTTTGCTCGGGATCTCAGTCACCTGCCTGATGGTCAGCCTGTTTTCAGCCTGGGCGCACTTGTCCAGCCCGGCAAACGAAACAAATCAAAATTATTTTTCAGGGCTTGGGAATTTGCAAGGCATTTTCCTGCTGGGAATCCGGCTGGCTAATTTTGCCATTCTCCAAGACATTTTCGTTTCCACAATTACGGCCATTGCCGAGCTAACGCGGGCCCATCCCAATGCATACATGAAAAGCCC
>CAZPAP010000004.1:0-30641 GCA_964584725.1 uncultured Gammaproteobacteria bacterium | reverse complement strand
GGCCACGTTGAACGGAATCGCCGGGAACAGGAAATCCCCCAGTACGTATTGCAGGCCCAAGACCAGGATTATGAAAATAATTCCAGCTAGTGCGTCTAATGTTTTTTCGTTCATACGTCGACTGATGGTCGCATATCATGATAACATAAAGTCACTTAAAAGTATGAGCATCCTGAAAGCCTTGTCTGCCACGAGCTTCATGACCAATGATACGGTCGTGTTATACCTGCAAGACAAGATTCTGGCAAAAACCCTGCTGCCTTTGATTCCAAAGTTCGTGAAACCGAATCATCTGACGGTTTTGCGCTTTATCTTGACTCCGTTCGTCATTTATTTCCTGTGGATCGAAAACTGGAATGTGCTGGTGCCTTTATTCTTGTTCACTGCGTTCACGGATACGCTGGACGGCTCTTTGGCGCGCGTGCGCAAGCAAATCACTTTGTGGGGCACCATAGCTGACCCGGCCGCAGACAAGCTGTTGATCGGATCAGTAGCCTGTATCTTCATTTTCCGCGAAGTGGATTTTATTTTGGCTTTCTCTTTGGTCTTGCTTGAAGTTTTGATCATCATCGGCGCTTATTCGCGCAAGAGAAGGGGAGAATATATCAGCGCCAACTGGTCCGGCAAAATAAAAATGCTGTTGCAAGTCATCAGCATCTTCTTGTTGTTTTTGTCCAAGATGACTGGTACGCCATGGCTGTTTGTGGCAGGTACGATCACACTCATGATTTCATTGTTTTTTGCGGCTTTGTCGCTGATAACATACGGCCTATAAACAAAAGCCCCTCTCTTGTCGTAAGAGAGGGGGAAGGGGGTGAGTTAGCTCTGTGTGCTTAGTCGCACATCCAGACGCTGCCGAAGCTCTGGCGCGGGGAGCCCTTGAAGCACGAACAAGGCGGCGAAAGGAGATCCTGCTGAGCGCTCCGGTCCTTGAGGCAGACCAAGGTCTTGCCGCCGCAGGTCTGGACTTCGCGGCTGTTGGAGTTGTCCTTGGCGACCACGCTGCGCTTGGCCACTTCGCCGGACGTGCACTCGTACACGATCTTGTACTTGTTCTCCTGATCCACGGTGGTGCTCTTGACCGTGTTGTCCTTGGTGGGCGCTGCGGCCACAGGGGCTTGAGCGGTCACGGTCGGCGCAGGAACGGCCACGGGCGCGCCAGTCGTGGCAGGAGTTGCTGAGGCCACGGGCGTTGCAGGTGCAGGAGCCTGGCTCACGGGAGTGGCAGTGCCTGCCAGGATGTCGATGGCGCGCGGGCCGCGGATGGGCAAGTGCATGACCTGCCAGTAGACGTAGAGCCCGGACATGCAGTCGTTCTTGACTGACGGGTCCTTGCTCTTGACCGAGGTCCAGCGCGCTTCGGTCGTTGCGCCGCGGCACGAGCACTGGATTGAGGTCTGGTCCTCCTTGACCATTGCCACGGGGTTGACGCTGCACTCGTCGGGCAGGTCAGCATGCGGCGTGGCCACAGGCGCCTGGGGCGTGTAGGTCGTCGACGACGAGGTCTGGTGTGTGCTCTCCGAGCTCTGCTGGGTCTCGGTCTGAGGCGGGACCCAGTGACTGCTCGGCACCTTGGCCTGCTCCTGCTTGTCGCAAGCAACGAGCGCTACGAGCGCGAACATCGAAGCAACGAGACTGATCTTCTTGTACATGTGCGAATCCTCCTTGGAAGCTGGAACATCAATAATGCGTATTTAAGCATATTTTAGCCAAAATGTCAACCCCTGGCTCTATCCTATATATGCTGGCTTTGGGCAGGGTTGGCTAAATAGGTGTTTTTTTGCTAAATTGAGGGGAATCTATGCTGTACGCAATTAAGAAGTTTGTGCCCAAATCCTGGCTGGATGCCTACCATCAAACCCTGTCTGTTTTGGCTGATTCTTGGTATGGCCATCCGTCAGATGAATTGATTGTCATTGGAGTCACGGGTACAAAGGGCAAAACAACCACTTCGTACATGATTGCCAAAGCACTTGAGGCTGGCGGAATCAAGACCGGGTGCATGAGCACAGCCATCTATAAAATCGCAAACAAGGAATGGCTGAACAATACAAAAATGACCATGCTCGGTAGGTTTGCTTTGCAAAAGATGCTGAGGCAGATGGTTGATGCTGGCTGTAAATATGCAGTCGTGGAAACTTCTTCGCAGGGAGTTATCCAGCACCGCCATGAACACATTCGCTATGATGTTTGCGCCTTCACCAACCTCACGCCAGAGCATATCGAAGCGCACGGCGGATTTGAAAATTATAAAAAAGCCAAGCTGGATCTGTTCGTATTTTTGAAATCTCTACCAGAAAAGAAAATCGCAAATCAAAAAATTCCCCGCGCTGCTGTCTTGAATCGCGATGATAAATATGCTGATGAGTTTGCATCAAAAGGTCCAAGCCAGATTGTCTGGTATGGCGAATCAGATAAAGCAGATGTCAGACTCTCGGACGTCAATGAGACGGCTGATGGAGTATCTTTCAAGGCCAGCGGTACTCAGGTCAACTTAAAAATGATGGGCAAGGTCAATGCTTACAATGCGACCTGCGCTTTGGCTGTGGTCCAATCTTTAGGCTTGGATGTTTCAGCCGCGGCCCATGAATTGGAAAAGATAAAATCTTTGCCTGGGCATTTTGAAAAAATCGAACAAGGCCAGCCTTGGACAGTGATGGTGGATTATGCGCCAGAGCCAGAATCGTTCCGCAGACTTTACGAAGTAGTCAAAGTCATTCCCAGGAGCAGGGTCATCCATGTGATGGGTTCGTGCGGCGGAGGGCGCGATGTGGCCAGGCGCCCCATCCTCGGTAAGCTCGCGGCCCAGAATGCTGACATCGTGATCGTGACCAACGAAGATCCGTATGATGATGATCCGCAGCAGATCATTGAACAGGTGGCTGTTGGCGCGCGCGAGGGCGGAAAAATAGAAGGTCAGAATCTGTTTAAGGTCGCAGACCGCAAACAAGCTATCCGCAAAGCCATGGAATTGGCCAAACCGAATGATTTGGTTTTACTCACAGGCAAAGGTTGCGAGCAGTTCATTTGCCTTGAGGCTGGGCGCAAAATGCCTTGGGATGAGCGCGAACAAGCCAAAGCTGCCATAAAAGAGGTTATTGCTAAACAAGGGTAAACAGCTTAAAATATCCAAAGTATATGTTCCGACTTGAAGCGGTTATCCAATTGAAAGAAGAAGAAAACGTCAAAGCCCTGGCACGGAGGCATATAATCACAATTCTTCCGAGCCTTTTTTTGTCCATGGTTTTGATTGTCCTGCCCTTCTTTTTCATGTTCCCGTTGTTCGGCTGGGGCACGCCCGGGATAATCATTTTCGGGGTCTTGATTTTGGCCGGTGCGTTCGTGGCTTTCAGGACTTTGTTCATGTGGGATGAGGATGTGCTGATTTTGACCAATCAAAGGGTGATTGATGTCGACCAGAAAGGCTTGTTTTCGCGCAAAGTCACGGAAATGTCTTTGGCTTCGGTCCAAGATGTGTCTTGGAAGCGCCAGGGTTTTTTGCAGACGATTTTCAGGATGGGTAGCATTAATATCCAATCAGCAGCCGCGACCTCCAGTATTGAAGGCGCGCATATAGCCAGGCCAGAAAAGCTGCAGGATCTGATAAACGATTTGCGCGGCGCGACCCCGCACAACGCTAAACCCTCAACCCTAAACGCTCCTGCAAAGGAAGAAGAAGACCCGCCAGTGGAAAAGGATAGGCGCACGCGCATCAAACACATTGCGCAGATGCTGGAAGGTTCTGATGATGGTGCCGTGATGCAAGTTGAGAATCTGCTTGAAAAAATGGAAAAAGATCGGGCGATCAGGACCCTGTTTGCACCAGAAACCAAGAAAGAAGAGTAATATAATAATTGACGATGAAGAACTCGCATCCAACTTCAAGTTTTTCCAAAGCCAAGTGGCCTATCTTTTTGGTGGCTAATGCCGCTGTTTTGCTTGTAGTCGGAGTCTCTACAGTGCGCGAGACATATCGCGGCTGGACAGTGGATAATGAGATCAAGACTTTGGAGCAAAAAGCCCAGGATCTTGAAGGCAAAAAGAACGAGCTGGCAGACATGGCCATGAAAATGCAATCCCAGGACTTCATAGAGCAAGAGGCGCGTGCTAAGCTTGGCCTGCAAAAGCCTGGGGAAAAGGTCGTGGTTTTGGAAGGAGTCTCGGTCGGGCAAGCGACTTGGAAGGGGAGCCAGCCTGCAGCAGATGCAAAAGCAGCGGATTTGTATGAATCCAATCCGCACAAATGGTGGCGCTATTTTACCGAAGGTACTAATTAACAATTAATAATTAAGAACTAATAATTTGAAAAAAGAAGAAAGAAAAAAGACTAAAGAAGATTCTTTGTTCTTTCGTCTTTGATCTTTGTTCATAAAGTTATGCAACCTCAGACTAAAAAATTAACAATCTTGTTTGTCGTGTTGGGTGTCTTGATCCTGCTCTCAGGGTTCGTGGGATATACGGCATATGCGGTTTATTCCAAAGCAAACGTTAACGTTTATACGCGATTGGTCGGTAGGGCATTGCCCGTGGCCAAGGTGGGCTCAAAGACAGTCAGTTATTATAAATTTTTGACCATGCGCGATGCCATCAACAAATTCATCAATGGCGAGGCTGGCAAAGCAGCTGGTGTGACAGCGCCTCCGGAGAATGAATTGAACAAGAATATCGTGGATCGCTTGGCCAGGATCTTGGTTTTGCAGGAATTGGCCCAGCAGAAGAATGTTACGGTTTCTGATGATGATGTAAGGGCAGTATTCGCTGATGTGGTTAAGGTCGCGGCTTCGTCAACCACCCCGAATGTGGCGGACTATCTCTACAAGAATTACGGCTGGAACGAGGAGGACTTCCGCCAGGAAGTGCTTAGGCCGGCTTTGTTGGAACAAAAACTGACGATTGAATTGGCTAAGGGTAAAAATGGGGACATGACAGCCTTGGAAACCGCGGTGGCTGATCGCTTAAGCAAGCCTGATGTAGTGTTTTATATCAAGTTTTAATTCCCCCTTCGATCCCCCCTTTGAATAAAGGGGGCTTCTAGTACGTTAAAGTCTCCCTTATTAAGGGAGAAGCGAAGAGGAATAAGGGGATCTCAAAAGCCAAGGACTTACGCCCTTGGCTTTTGGTGGAGCCAGCTCTGGGATTTGAACCCAGGACCTCTGCTTTACGAAAGCATTGCTCTACCACTGAGCTAAGCTGGCCTGTTTTTTATCGTCCTACGTCTCGCGTCCTACGTCCTTGACCCCAATGACAGGGAGGGGTCTATCTGTTATAATTTACCTAACCTATGTGGAGAAGGGAATTTATAAGTTTGTTGAGTGTAAGTTTAATGTTAGGCATGGGTTTAGTCAAGGCGGCCAATGCTGACTCAGCTGAACCTTGGGCTAAAAACAATATTGCACCAGCAGTACAAACCGTTTCCAATTTGTTTATTGACCAAAGTTTTTTGGGCCGGGCCGTGAGTTTTGACCTGCCTAATTCCGGGATAAAAGTAAGTTTTGACGCCAAGGACATAACAAGGCCCGGAGTTTTGAATATAATTTCAGACCCTGTGTCAGCAACCCAGACCAACTCGGGTCTGTTGCTGGCTGGCGCTCAACATCAACTTGTTTGGACGTCCAATTATGCAGATGTGCCTGATTCAGCCATCATCGAGATCCATGCAACAGATTGCGGAGTAAAAAATCAACGCCAATGCATGGTGCTTGAGACTTTCCAGGGAGTTGAGCGCGTAGTCAAACCAGAAAAGATTTTTCGCGGCTTGGCCATTGCCCGGGTCAAGATGGGTTCGACTGTGCGCTTGATCGATGTCAAAGGCTGGATGGATAATGGGCATGCTTCTTGGTATGCATACAAGGGCTGCAATTGCGCGGCTTCGCCGGATTTTCCGAAAGGCTCATATGTCAAAGTTACTAACCTCAAAGATCCGGCCAAGAGCGTGGTCGTCAGAATCAATGACTATGGCCCGGACCGCAAGATTTTTCCGGAACGCGTAATTGATTTGGATAAAGTCGCATTCAGAAAATTGGCCAGCTTGGGCTCGGGCGTGATTGACGTAAAAGTAGAACCGGTCGAAAAAGTCGCTTTGACCACCATAGCCCCCACACCCCCTAAGCCCTCCTTACCCGCAACACCTACTTGGTCATTCTAATAACATTTGCATGATTGTACTTAAGCACGTATCGAAAATTTTTCCGCCAGATGTTTACGGACTCAGGGACGTGTCTTTGCATATCAAGCCAGGGGAGTTCGTATCAATCGTGGGTCCCAGCGGCGCAGGCAAGACGACTTTGGCCAAGATGCTGATTGCCGAAGAAACGCCAAGCCGGGGTTCGATCGAGATCGGAGGCTGGGACATCACTAGGATAAAGAATCGCGAGGTGCCGGCATTGCGCAGGCAAATCGGCGTGGTATTCCAGGACTTCAAGCTTTTGCAGAAAAAAACAGTTTGGGAAAACGTGGCTTTTGCTTTGGAAGTGGCTGGCGAAACCAGAGCCAGGATCTATGAAATCGTGCCGCACGTGTTGAAGATCGTGGGCTTGGACCAAAAAGCGCACCGTTTCCCATATCAGCTCTCTGGCGGCGAGCAGCAGCGCGTGGTTATTGCCCGCGCCTTGGTGCATCGCCCCAAGATTCTGCTGGCTGATGAGCCGACCGGAAATTTGGATGCTTTGAACACGAACGAAGTGATAAATGTCCTCAAGCAAATAAACGCCTTTGGCAGTACAATAGTTTTGGTGACGCACAACCGCGAGGTAGTGAACGCGTTAAAGAGCCGCGTCATTACCATTGCCGATGGCCGCGTGATCGCTGATCATGCCAAAGGCAAGTACCTTTTGCCCAACTAGTATGTTCTTTTTTACGCCTGCCGCAAGAATAATAAGCTTTGCCTGGAAAAATTTTACGCGCAATGCCTGGATCGGCTTGGCCACGGTCATGGTTTTGGTTTTGGCGCTTCTGTCGGTCAATGTTTTGGTGGCAGTGAATGTGATGGCTGATTCGGCCATCAAGACTTTGGAAAGCAAAATCGACATCAGCGTTTATTTCAAACAAGACACTCCCGTAGCTATTTTGGACCAGGCGCGCTCTTACATCGCATCCTTGCCTCAGACAGCTGCGGTGGAGGTCGTGACAGCCGAGGATGCGCTGAAGGCCTTTACGGAAAGGCACAAGGATGATTTGAGCATCATGGGCGCTTTGGGCGAGCTGAACCAAAATCCATTGGGCGCATCCATGTCCATTGTGGCCAAGAACATGGAAGACTATCCGTTTTTGATCAAGGCCTTGGAAAATCCGCAGTTTTCGTTCGCTATAGAATCCCAGACATATGATGACCATGCCGTGGCAATTGAGCGCGTGCGCGAGATTTCGCAGACTGTCAGGTATTTTGGCTTGATCTTGATCGCCATCTTTGTCTTGTTCTCGGCTTTGATCGTGTACAACTCCATCCGCATCGCGATCTACACGCAGCGCGAAGAAATCGGCATCATGCGCTTGGTGGGCGCGGGCAGCTCGTTCGTGCGCTTGCCCTTGATTTTGGATGGCGTGATTTTGGCGCTCATATCATTGCTCATCGCTGGTTTGATATTCTATGGCTTGATTGCTTTTGTCGAACCAGGCGCCAGGCAATTCTTTGACGGCAATGATCCGAATTTGGGATCATACTTCATGAATAATTTCTGGCAGATCCTATTGATCGAAGGCAGCAGCTTGATTGTCATTGTCACCATCTCGTCTTGGGCCGCGGTCGGGAAATATCTTAAAAAATAATTATGCGACACGCATCTGAAATCCCTCTAAATCTCCCTTTGTCAAGGGAGACTTCAGGTGCTGTAGAAAACAGGAAGCCAAGATTGAGATTAGTGAAAGCAGTCAATGAACTCAAAGAAGCTCGCGCTGTGCCTAAGAGTTTTGCGCAAGCTTTGGAAAATTTAAGGACGGAGCGTAAAATTCAAACCAAAGAATCCAAGGAGATTGAATTTTCTGGAGTTGAGAGCGTGGAAGGTTTGGAGAGTTTGGGATTGGATGCTAAAGAAGTGGAGGAGCTTTTGGGATGTTTGCCAGGAAATAAATTACGCGAAGTTAGATTTTCAGAGAAAGTGAATTTAGTTCCAGACCCCACCCGAGAGGGCAAAAAAGTTTTTTCATCAATTAGTAAAAATAAGGAAGGTGATGTTGAAGTGAACTTGTATTCCTCAAGTAATTACGGGGGCGGCGAAAGAGAAAGAGGATTTTTGACCGATGAGTTTTCTAGTGAACTGGTGCGGGCCTATGCGCGAGCCAATGAAATGCCGAAAAAAATCAGACTGATTTTTGAAAATAAGCTTTTCTCCAATTTTTCTTCAGAAAAAATTCTAGAAGAAATGGTAAAAGTTTGGGATATACTGGTTGGTTCCGCGGTGCATATTCCTATGGCTGCGGATTGGAGTTCAGCTTACGCTATCGAGCTCCCCGAATTACTCGATAAATACGATATTGCTGAAAAAGACGCTTGGGAAATAACAAGATTAATGCAGGAGTATTTCCAAAAGGATCCAAATCAGTTTGTGCTTGTTTTCCAAGAGAAAGAAAGAAAACTGAAAAAAACGATAAGGTTGTTTGAACTTTCTGAAACTGTGGCTAAAGCACCAATTAACTCGTTTTTTACACGTAACTTACATGATCCAAAAGCTTTAACCAGATTCGCCACAACCGTAAAGGGAAAGGTTACAGATTTTCATATTGAGAATGAGAGGGCTGTTTTAGCGCGCTGCGCTGAGCTGGCTTTAAATGTGGCTTACGCGTGCCAAGAAGCCGAGTTTGACGGAGATAATTTTCCTGCGGCCATGGGACTGGTGAGCACGCATGCGCGGTCCTTGGGCAGCGAATGGGGCAAACTGCTTTCCAAGCGCAAAGAAATCAGCGATGTGCTGGTGCAGGCCTGGCATCAGGCCATGAGCGATTATAAAAAATGATATGATAAAACAGGAAGTTTTGATCATCTTAAGCTCCGAGCTAGAACCACTTGGCGAAGTGATTTTGGATGGCGGGAGTTTTGCGCAGGTCATGCTGAACCGTTTGGGCGAGGAAAGGCTGGAAAAAGATCTAGTCGAATGGCAAATTTTGGGCTTGCCGATTGTTAAGCATGAGGAAAGAGCTGGGATTGAAATTGGATTTGTGGTACGCATCAATCTGAAATCACCTCAGTATGCGCAAGCCTTCAGGATTTGGTTGCAGAACAGGGGAATGATGTCGCTTACTTTGCCGGCAACAGCTTTGCCAGCCTGGCATTTATTGGAACAGCTTCCGTTCTTGCCGCGCGAACGCTTGGAATTGTGCGCGCACTTGCGCGACCTGAAAACCGAAGAACAAGCAAAGTGGATTAAAGTACTGGAAAAACTGGCACAACAGGTATAGCCTTTTCGTCATTCTGAGCCGCCTCTGTCATACTGAATAACCTCCCTCCGTCATCCTGAACTTGTTTCAGGATCCCGACACTGATGTACATCGGTACTCTGGTATTGAGATGCCGAAACGAGTTCGGCATGACAAGTAATACTTAGCATCTCTCATAGTCATCCTGAACTTGTTTCAGGATCCCGACACTATATGAACAGCAAAACAATGTATGTTTATATAATGACCAATTCGATTAATACGGTATTTTATATTGGCGTGACAAATAATCTTGAGAGACGGGTGCAGGAACATAAGAATGGGCTCGTAGATGGTTTTACAAAAAAATATAATTTGAACAAGCTTGTATATTTTGATGTCACTGAAGATCCTCAGGCTGCTATTTCACGAGAGAAACAATTGAAAAATTGGCATCGTGATTGGAAAGTGAATTTAATTATCCAAAAAAATCCCACATTCGAAGATTTATCAGTAGATTGGTATCGAGATGCCGAAACGAGTTCGGCATGACGAATACGGCATGACACTCAATGGTTTGCAACAAAGAGGCGGTTTGTGATGAATGTCAGGATGAATATCCCCATGCCGCACAGGACCATGACAGCGCCGGTGGGCAGGTTAAATGCGACTGAAAGCAGCATGCCCAGGACAACCGCGACTTCAGACAAAATAATGCTTAGAATCATCAAAGACTTGAAAGACCGGGCAATGAGTTTGGCCGTGGAGACCGGAATGATGACCAGGGCGCTGACCAGCACGATGCCCAAAAGTTTCATGCCCATCACGACTGAGACAGCGACAATCACATAAAGCATGGTCTGCAAACGCGCCACATTCACTTTGTTTACGTGCGCAATTTCAGGATTCAAAATCATGAGCGTGAGGTTTTTGTATTGCCAGACCAAGAATAGGATGATCAAAACAGACAAGATGGCCATGATGCCCAGCTCTGACCATTGCAAAGACAAGATGTTGCCGAACAGATAGCTAATCAAATCCGGCTGATAGCCTGGTTTGAATGAGATCATGACAACGCCAGCGGCCATGCCAGCCGTGAAGATCAAGCCCACCACAGCGTCTGAGGCAATGCGCGTGCGGCGTTCCAGCCAGGCGATCAAAGCGCCGGCTACAGCTGAAAAGGCCACGGCTGAGAGCAAAGGGTTGGTATTGAGCAGGATGCCGCCAGCCACGCCGGCTAATGACGCGTGCGCCACGCCATCGCTGAAGAACGACATGCGCTTGAGCACGACAAAGACACCGAGCACGGCCAAGAGCGCGCCCAGCAATAGCCCGGCCAAAAGCGCACGCTGCATGAAGGGGAGGAGAAAAATTTCTAACATATCTTTTTGTTATCGCCTTGTGTCATTGCGAGCGGAGTTGGACGGAGCGCGGCAATCTCACTTGCATTACAGTGAGATTGCTTCGTCATAGGATTCCTCGCAATGACAGTGGGGTTATAGATGTTCATGCGGACGGTGTTTAACTTTTTCGCCGTAGAGCTGTTCCATTACTTCTTTGGTCAAGGCCGTGTGCGGCGGGCCATTGCATACCAAATCGCGGTTCAAGCAGATGACCGTGTCAGCGATGTGCGACACCATCTCGATCTCATGGCTGATCATCAGGATCGTTGTGCCATGTTCGTTCTTCAGGTGATCGATCAGCTCGTGGAAAAGGCGCGTGCCTTCAATATCAATGCCAGCCGAAGCTTCGTCCAAAAACAAGATGTCAGGTTTTTTCATCAAAGCCGCGGCAATGAGCACGCGCTGGAGCTGGCCGCCGGAAAGCTGGCCGACCAGTTTGTCCAACAGCGATTCAATGCGCACTTCTTTGCAGATTTTGCCATCCAAGTTCCTAGTGTCTTTAGTCGAAAGCGCCAAAAACTCCTTGACTGTGATGGGCAAGGTCCGATCAAATTCCATTTTTTGCGGCACATAACCCACGCGGTCCAGAGTCTGGGTCACGGGCTTGTTGAAGATCTTTACGCTGCCAGTGTAGGGGATCAAATCCAGGATTGACCTGAACAGAGTTGTTTTGCCCGAACCATTGGGCCCGATGATGGCTGTGATAGAGCCTTTGGCCACCTCAAAACTGATGTCGTGCAATATGTTATTGCCGTCAATGGAAACAGATAGGTTTTTGATGCTTAAAGCATTCATAATCATTTAAGTGTGGCGCTAAAAATACCTGCATCAAATAAAAGCATATCAATATATGTACCTGTGCCCATGTCGTCTATGGCCGAGATTTTGAGATCATGATCTTTGGCAAAAGAGGTGACGACTTGTTCGGAAAGCTGAGGCTCGATATAAATGTATTTGATGTTATTGTCTTTAGCCAGATTGCCCAGGTGCGCCAAATCCTTGGGCGTGGGCTCCTTGCCTTCCGAAGATTCGATACTGCCCAGTACGATCAGTCCATAGGCTTTGGCGAAATAATTCCAGGCATTGTGGTGCGTGATGATCTTATTCGTTTTGATCAAGGCTAAGCTGTCTTTGATCTGTTTATCCGCCTGATCCAGCCGTTTTTCATAAGCAGCCAAGTTAGACTCGTAGTTTGTTTTGTTGGCTGGATCTTTTTCGATCAAGGCCAACGCTATGTTGCGCGCGATTATTTTTCCGTTTTGTGCATTCAGCCAATAATGCTCATCACCAGGAATCAAAACTATATTTTGGTTGACAGTCACGAACTTTGTTTGCGATAAGTTTTCGGCCAGCATACTGGCCCAATTGTCCACGCCTTGGCCCACGGCAAAAATCAATGCCGCATCTTTCAGATCCACGACCTCCCTAGGCGTCAGCTCAAAAGAATGCGGGTTTGCGCCTGGCGGCAAGACCGTTTTTACATTCGCATCTATACCTGCCACATTCCGGGCAATATCAGCAATAGGATTGATAGTCGCGACAACAAGAAGTTTGTTTTTTTGGTATGGGTCGCCTGTCTGCTCTGAAAACCAAACCAAAACAGCGCCGGTTCCAAGCACTAGAATCATGACAATCACGTATTTAAGCCAGCTTTGCATATGCGATATCGTACAACGTCTAACGTCGAACGTCCAACGTGCGGATGCGCTATAATGTACTCATGATACGAATCAAAGACAACGGTGAACCTCTGGTCGAGGTCAAAAAATACTGCCCGGATTTTATGATCCGAATAGATCGCGGAGTCGATGGCAAGCCCAGAAAAGCGTATTTGCGCAAAGGCATAGTTTTAAAGCTTAAAAAAGCCAGGTCATATTTGCCTAAAGGAATGACGTTTGTCATTCGCGATGCCTGGCGCCCGGCTGATCTTCAGGAAAAAATCAAGCAAAAGTTTGTTGCAATGTTCATGAAAAAGAATCCAACCTGGACAAAAAAGCGGGCAATCCAAGAAACGAAAAAGTATGTCGCGAATTCTAAAGGTATTTTCGCCTCAGGCCATATGACTGGCGGAGCAGTCGACCTACGCCTCATCTATGCCAAGACGGGTAAGCGCGTACCCATGCGCTCATGGAAACTCACGTATCAGGAAAATGCCCAGCCTATCCAACCAAAATTAAAACCTCATCTGCAACGAAATCGTCAAATCATGTTTGACGCGCTTTTAAAAGTTGGACTTACAAATTATCCAAGTGAGTTCTGGCATTGGTCTTATGGCGATGCGCAATGGGCCAGGCGAGTAGGGGAGAAAGTGGCAGTGTATGCTATACTATCTGCATATGCGGGGGTTGAAAAAACGCAGACAGCATTTTAAAATTTTAGATAAACCGATTTTTGTTTTTGGCTTGCTGGCCATGGTCGCACTGCCGCTTGCGTTCGTGATCATGGACAGGGAAATGAAAGCAATAGCCGAAACCCCATCCTGCAAAGCCACGACAATCAGCTCCACCTCATTTGTCAGGACAGAGCATTTGCGTGATGGCACATATGGCTATGGCATTTTGCCGACAAGAGACGGCGGATATGTTTTGACCGGAGATACGCAGTGGGTCAAGGCCATGTCTGTGCCCAATCCTTATGCCATAAAAATGGATGCTAAGGGCAAAGCCCAGTGGAGCCAGCAATATTCCAGTCAGAGCAATGCCTTGGGCTACATGTCATCCAGGCACATCGGGCGCTTGGCCGTGGAAACGTCAGATGGCAGCATCATCACAGCCAGCGATGTGATTGATTTTGTGGATGAAGACCGCAGGGAAATCTACGGAGACATCCTGGTCACGAAATTGAATTCAAAAGGCGCGCAGCAGTGGTCGACCATGCTCGGCGATCAGAGCATTGATCGGCCGCAAAAGATGTGGGCCTTGCCAGATGGCGGGGTTTTGCTTTTGGCCAGGGTCATGGAAGCTGGGCACGGCTCAGAAGTGGCTGATACATCCGCTGTGCCGACATTCAGCGTCTTGATCAAGTTGGATAAGAACGGAAAGGTTTTATCTTCCAAAAAAATGGATTGGGATGCCCTTGATATGCAGCGCTTGAGCGATGGTAGCTTTATCGCACTAGCCAATGTCAAAGTTATCACAGCTCCACAAGCAGAAAATATCATTGGCCCAGAAGTGGCAATGCATCCTTTGCCGACCATGATCAGGTTGAACAGCAGCTACAAAACTGTTTGGGCCAAGAGCCTGGAAATGATTCCATCAGAACTGAATACTGTCAGCAGCATCACGGAAACCGGGTTTACCATGGGTAAAACCAAAATCCGTTTGGCTGGCGGGGATTTCATGGCCATCCAACAGACATCAGACGGAGGCTTCATGGCTTTTGGTTATGACAACATTTTGCTCACTCAAGGTATGTCTGGTTCTGTGGGCGCGATTACGCAATTCACGCCGCGGGCCTTATCTGCAGTCAAAGTCGATGCCGCGGGCAATTATAAGTGGGCTAAGAAATTGACGCCTGAATTATCTTCCAGCGTATCAGCCATAGATCTGCATGTCGTCAAAACCACGGATAATGATTTCGTACTCATGCAAGACGTCATCCATGATGCGAATTGGAAAGCAGAGAGTGGAGCACAGGCCCTTAAACAAGCTTGGGCTTCAAATATCGCGCTTTTCAAAGTTGATCCCAATTTCAATCCCAGATGGATAAAACAGATTGAAGCAGAAAAAGATATAAAGGGTTATGCCATCCAGCCCACAGCTGATAAGAGCGTGGTCGTGGCCGGGGAAATGATCACCACCAAAGAGCGTCTGGTCTTGGGCAGCATGGAGCCGTATGTAGAAGCGATCGTGATCAAAGTCGATGTCAATGGCAATGTGAACAAGGGCGCGGCTGTTTCAGACCAGTCCAAGGCCACAGTCGTGGATCAGAGCAGCTATCTGGTCATGCAAGATATGAGTATTGCTGCGGCCAGTGATTTCAAGCTCCCGATCAACAAGAGCGTAAAAGAAAAAGTGTGGACCATCAAAAATACAGAGCGTGATATTTGTGCATATGCCAAGGTCAGCACCATTCCCATCTGCTCTTTCATCAATTCAAATACAAACACAGGCGGGTCTGGTGGCACGCCCGTTGCCAAGTCTTGGGCGCAGATAAATTATGACAATGCCAAAGAGGCGAAGATCGAGTCAGCCAAGAACCAGGGGATTAATGATGAGCTGCTGCCCATCCTGAAACAGGTCTTCGGCCAAGTAAAACTCAAGGACAGCATGAACAGCATGTGGCTCACGTATTATTTTCCGCGCTTGGTCACGCGCGCTGATGTGGAGGCGGTGCAGAAAAAATATGAGGCCCTAGGTTATAAAGTGGATGAATCCGAAGGCGGGACTTTGTTTGTCTCGCGCGTGGGCCTGACTTTGCACATGACGTTTTCAATCAATAGTTCCATGACAGGGAAGGTGGAAGTGCTGTTTTGACCTCAAATCCTTGCTTAATCGCAAGATACATGATAGAGTCTTTTTCTTACTCGTAATTCATGAAACACTATGTCGGACGAATTGACGCAGAATCCTGCAACCGCAACCCCAGCAGACGAAACACAGGCTCAGCCAGTAGTTGAGACAGCTCCTGTGGCAGAAGCAGCTCCTGAAGCAACCCCGGTTGTTGAGGAAGCAAAGCCAGAGCAGACCGCGTAATAACGCAGAATGAAAACCCCCTCCGTTTGGAGGGGTTTTTGTAAACAGCCCCCTCACCCCCAGCCCCCTCTCCCACCTCCGCAGGAGAGGGGTGAGCTTGCTTGACCATGGCCTTTTTCCGATTTATACTAAGCCAAGCCAATAAAACCATTCCCGGATCGTCTAAAGGTAGGACAACAGCCTTTGAAGCTGTGTATCGGGGTTCGAATCCCTGTCCGGGAACCAAATACAACAACCGCGAAAGCGGTTGTTTAGTTATCCACTGGACGATTGTCAAACTATGTTCTATTTTTGTTCTTAACAGGCTTGATTTTTGGCTAAAATGAGAGTAGTCTTTTAAAGAAATATATCTTATGTTTGAACAATCCTTCAAAAATATCGACAATATCCTTCATACAGATTCTGGTTGTGGGACCGAGCTGGATTATGTAGAGCAGACCTCGTGGATTTTGTTTTTGAAGTATTTGGATGATTTGGAGGAGACTAAGAAGACCGAAGCGGCTCTTGCCGGGAAGAGGTATCAATACATTCTGGCACCTGAGTATCATTGGAATGTCTGGGCTTGCCCTAAAAATGGAGATGGTAAACTAGATCACGGCAAAGCTCTGGACGGAGATGATCTTAAAGAGTTCGTCAACCAAAAACTTTTTCCATACCTTAAGAAATTTAAAGCAGAAGAGCCAAATACGATCGAGTATAAAGTCGGCGAGATTTTTTCCGAACTAAAAAACAAGATTTCCAGTGGCTATAAACTACGTGAGATTTTGAATATCGTGGACAGCATGCATTTTAGGCTTTACGAGGAAAAGCATGAGCTTTCACATCTCTACGAAGCCAAGATTAAGAACATGGGCAATGCCGGGCGAAACGGCGGAGAGTATTACACTCCACGTCCGCTTATAAAAACGATTGTTAAAGTGGTCGCACCTAAGATTGGCGATAAAATTTATGATGGCGCTTGCGGTAGTGCTGGCTTTTTGGTAGAAGCCTATAATTATCTCACAGAGAATCAAACCAAACTTTCTTCGAGTCAAATGGCTACGCTTCAGAACAAGACTTTCTATGGTAAAGAGATCAAGTCTTTGGCCTACATCATTGGCATAATGAACATGATTTTGCATGGGATTGAAGCGCCGAACATTAAGCATACGAACACGCTGGCCGAAAATATTAACGACATTCAGGAAAAAGACCGTTTTGACGTCATTTTGGCCAATCCTCCTTTTGGCGCGGGTATCGGCCGCGAGATCCAGCAAAATTTCCCCATCAAAACCGGAGAAACGGCCTTTCTTTTTCTCCAGCACTTCGTCAAGATCCTCAAAGCCGGTGGCAGGGCTGGTGTGGTCATCAAAAATACATTCCTTTCCAATACTGACAATGCCTCAGTTTCCTTGCGTAAACTCCTTTTAGAAAACTGCAATCTGCATACAGTGCTGGATCTGCCGGGTGGCACATTCCAAGGCGCTGGCGTGAAAACAGTCGTGTTGTTTTTCGAAAAGGGCAAGCCGACCAAAAAGGTTTGGTTTTATCAGCTCAACCTCGCTCGCAACCTTGGCAAAAGCAACCCATTGAACGAAGACGATTTAGCTGAATTCGTGGAATTACAAAAAACCAAGACGGATGGTGAGAATTCTTGGAGTATTGATGTCAAAGATATTGATCAAGTGACTTTTGATTTGTCAGTGAATAATCCGAATAAGGGTGGGGAGGTAGCTCTGCGTGAACCGAAGGAGATATTGGAGGAGATCGGTAGATTAGACCAAGAAAGCGAAAAAATATTGGTTCTTTTGAAAAAGGACACTCGATAGTAGAAGTTGTCCACAGGCTGGAGACGGATTATGTAAGGGCGCAGTTAATTATAGATTATAAAAGTATACTCTGATTACGTAATTTTTGCCTTATATTTAGGCAATTTTTAATTTATAGTATGATAATTATAGAAATAAATAACGGATTTATTGCTAACATTATCTGTTGATTTGACTTAATTACCGGTGCGATGTATTTTATGGATATTATTTATCATTTTAGATAACTTATTTATGAGCAATACAGATCCACTGTTAAAATTAGTAGTTAGCGAGTCACAGGTTGTAAACAAGCTTGAACTTGCTGATCTACTTGCGCCTTACATAGCCATCAATAAAGAATCCAAAGGGATAGACTTTTCCAACTCTTTCCATGAGTTAAGTAACGTAGATAAAATTTTGATATTATTTTGCGCGACTAAGGCGCGAAGTATTGTGCTTGGTGTAGAGGAGAAAGTGACGCCGATGGAAGTGATTAAAATGGAAATTATGCCGATGGGGAGTGTGAAGGGAACACTAAAAACACTACTCGATTCAAAGGAGATTAAAGCAGAAAAAGGTAAATATTTTTTACCAAATTATAAGATTGTGCAGGTTGTAGCTCGCTTTAAAAAAAATAAACCACAATAAATATGGAAAACATAGAATTCAATGAAAGGATAGTAGCTCTAGAAAGACGAATTGAGAAATTGGAACTAGCAAATAGCATATCCAATGAAGATAGGTTGAGTACCGGGCTTGATTCAAAAAAGAAAGTGACAATCAATGAATTTCTAAAAACAAAAGAAATAGATGATGACGTTAAACGTACTCTGGTCATCGTATATTATCTTTCTTATTTTGGAGGGCCAGATGTCTTCAATGCGGATGATGTAAAAATCGCATTCCGTTTAGCAAAGTTTAAGATTCCAAAGAATGTTAATGATAAAATAAATATCAATGTACGAAACGGGTACCTCGCGGAGGAAAGGGAAAAAAAGGATTCCAAAAAAGCGTGGTATATAACCAATAGTGGAGCAGAGTTTGTAGAAAAAGAACTTAATAAGTGATCTTATAATTTAATTAGACCTCTATGAAAAAGCAAAAAGTCAGTGTTGCTGATAAAATCATGAAAGTGGTGGATAGTAAGTTGAAAACTGCCGAAGAGCTGCAAAAAGAACTTAAAGATAAGTTAGGGTTCAGCATAGAGTCACATGATGTTAGAGTTAATTTGTTATATCTGCTCAGAAGGGAGAAGATCAAACGGAAGAAAGAGGGTAGTTTTTATAGGTATAATGTCTAACTCTAAATTAATTTATGTTGGGTGAAGGCAAGGAAATTGAAAATGCAGGTAACTGTATAAAGCTTCTTTGGCAAGAAAGTTTTTTCAAAGTGGGGCGAACTTTGAAGGAGGTGTCTGGGCGTATTACAGAGAGGTGGGGGCATAACTTCTCTTCTTCGGAGATAAGTAAAGCTCTTGGAAGGACTAATTTTTTAATTCGTTCAGGAAGGCCTTGTTTTTTTCAATATAAACAAAGAATTAGTCCTGTAAGTAAAAAAGTGGAACGTATCGAAGATCAATTGTTCTCAGACGATTTGATAAATAAATTAGGAAAAGCTTTTAAGATTGAATTGGATGACCTTCGTTCAAATTTTGGACTGAGCGGAAATTGTACGGCCTTTCTTTTGCGAAAGATTTTGGAAAAAGCAATTTATCTAACTTTTGCTAAAAATGGCATTGAAATAAAACTGGAAGATAAGAATGGCCATGGTAGACTAGTTGGGTTAGAAGCAATGCTAGATACTGCTGCTCGAGAAAAAGTCGGAGGCATTCCATTTATTTTACCGAAAACAGCTCAAGAAATAAAAGGCATAAAATTTCTTGGAGACATCTCGGCACATAACCCGTTGATCAACGTGGACGTAGAAACAATTTTACCGCAAATGCCATTTATTATTACAGCTTATAAAGAGTTAGCTGAGCGATTATGACATGGCAAACAAAAAAACTTGGTGAGATTTGTGATTTTCAGAATGGTTTTGCTTTCAAAAGTTCTGAATATGTAAATTCTGGTTTTTTTGTGATGCGAATAGGAAATGTCCAAGATGGTTATATTTCATTGGCTGATCCTAAATATATTAAAAAAAGTCACAAGCCTTTTGAGAAATTTATTATACAATCTGGCGATATCCTTATTTCTCTAACGGGTAATGTTGGGCGAGTTGGTGTTGTTGAAGATGTACATTTGCCTGCTGTCATAAATCAGCGTGTTGCACGCATCGTTTTGAAAAATAAGAACATTGTTCAAAAACAATTTTTTTTATATTTTTTGAAATCCTCATATTTCATAGAAAAGCTTATCGGTGCTGGTCATGGCGCGGCACAACAAAATATTAGTACAAAAGATATTGAGAACCTGGAAATCCCTCTTCCACCCCTCCCCGAGCAACTCCGCATCGTAAAAATCCTCGATGAAGTCTTCAAAAAGGTCGCGAAAGCAAAAGAAAACGCTGAGAAAAATTTGCAAAACTCCAGACAGCTTTTTGAATCGTATTTGCAGAGTGTGTTTGCGAATCCGGGGGAAGGATGGGAGGAGAAAAGATTAAAAGATATTGGAGAGACTCAAACAGGATTGACACCAAAAACATCGAATAAGGAATATTATGGTCATTTTGTTCCCTTTATAGCGCCGGCCGATATTGACTTTTTAGGAGACGGTTCTATCCGGTATGACAACAAGGGCCTTAGCGAGGAAGGCCTAAAAGTTGGTAGAAAGATAGAAAAAAATTCTGTATTAATGGTTTGCATTGGAGCTACGATCGGCAAGGTTGGCTTTGCGACAGAAGTCGTTTCTTGTAATCAGCAGATAAACGCACTGACGCCTGGAAATAAGCAAGAAACAAAGATTTTTTATTATCTCTTAAGCACAAAATCATTTTTTAACAAAATTTTAAAAGGTTCATCACAGGCGACATTGCCGATAATAAATAAGAGCAAGTGGGAGAATTTGACGGTCACCTTTCCAAAATCCCTATCTGAACAAAAATCCATCATCTCCAAACTTGACGCGCTTTCGGCTGAAACTAAGAAACTGGAGGGGATTTACAGGCAAAAGCTGGGTGATCTGGAAGAGCTGAAGAAATCAGTACTAAAGAAGGCTTTTAAGGGGGAGCTGTAGAATTCCGTTAGTTTGTATCCATCTTTGCTTAAATGCATACAAACTGGCATACTTTGTATACATTTATTGTATGAATGAAGCAGAAACAAGGGCTGAATATATTGACCCAAAACTAAAAGCGAGCGGCTGGGGCGAAGTCGATGGGTCAAAAGTCCTGCGTGAATTTAGAATTACGGACGGCAAAATTCAGACAGGCGGTACTCGCGGAAAGCCGGAAATAGCTGACTATATTTTGGTTTATAAAAATCGCAAAATCGGTGTCATTGAAGCCAAGGCTGATGAGCTGGAGGCTGGCGAGGGCGTGGCGCAGGCCAAGGCTTATGCTCAAAAACTGCATATTGACTATACCTATGCCACAAATGGCAAAGAGATCTATCAAATCTCAATGAAGACGGGGAAGGAAGGGCCTATCGACCAATTTCCAACCCCGGATGAATTGTGGAACAAGGCGTTTTCGGATCAGAACGAATGGAAGGATAAGTTCGCAAGTATAGCCAACGAAGGCGAATATGGAAAACGCTATTATCAAGAAATCGCAGTCAATAACGTACTGAACGCCATCGCAGAAGAAAAGAATAGGATTCTTTTGACCATGGCAACCGGAACCGGCAAAACTGCTGTTTCTTTTCAAATAGCATGGAAGCTTTTTCAAACCCGCTGGAATTTGAAGCGTGACGGCAGTCGTAGACCGAGAATATTGTTTCTAGCAGATCGGAACATTCTAGCTGACCAAGCGTTTAATGCTTTTTCAGCTTTTGATAAAGATGCATTAGTTCGCATCAATCCACTAGATATCCATAGGAGAGGTGGTGTGCCCATGAGTGGTAGTGTGTATTTCACGATTTTTCAGACTTTCATGAGTGGCCCGGATGGTACGCCGTATTTTGGCGATTACCCGGCAGACTTTTTCGACTTGATTATTATTGATGAGTGCCATCGTGGCGGTGCGAACGATGAGAGCAATTGGCGCGGAATTTTGGAATACTTCTCTCCTGCTGTTCAGCTTGGCTTAACGGCCACGCCAAGACGAAATGATAACGTTGATACTTACAAATATTTTGGCGAACCGGTTTACACTTATTCACTCAAAGAAGGCGTGAACGATGGTTTTTTAACGCCATTCAAAGTCAAACGCATCAAAACTACGTTGGATGATTATGTTTATACTTCTGATGATCAAATTATTGAAGGTGAGGTTGAGGAGGGGAGAGTTTATGAAGAGGCGGATTTTAATCGTATAATTTTTATTAAAGAACGAGAAGTGAATAGGATCAAAATACTATTGGACGAAATTAATCAAAATGAAAAGACCATTATATTTTGTGCCAATCAAGCCCATGCACTAGCCGTACGCGACTTGGTCAGCATCTTGAAAGATAGTAAAGACCCTAATTATTGCGTACGCGTTACTGCCAATGACGGTGCTAGGGGAGAGCAGTTTTTGCGTGAATTTCAGGATAATGAGAAGACGATACCAACAATCCTTACGACTTCTCAAAAGCTTTCGACTGGCGTGGACGCCCGTAATGTTAGAAATATCGTCTTAATGCGGCCAATAAACTCCATGATTGAGTTTAAGCAGATCATCGGCCGTGGCACCAGGCTTTTCGATGGAAAGGAATATTTTACAATTTATGATTTCGTTGATGCCTATAAGCACTTTTCTGATCCTGAATGGGATGGCGACCCTGTAGCCGTTGATGAACCGACCGTGAAGAATCCTTTTAAATCTGAAGCATCCAAAATTCCTAAACAAACTTTGTTATTGGAACCGGAGGAGGAACCAGTAAAAAAATTAAAAATAAAATTGCGCGATGGCAAAGAGCGAGAAATACAGCACATGATCTCCACTTCATTTTGGAGCGCGGACGGCAAACCGATCTCTATTCAGGAATTTTTAGATAACATGTTTGGTGACTTGCCTGAATTTTTTAAGAGTGAAGAAGAATTGAGGAAGATTTGGTCAAATCCGACAACGCGCAAAGTATTCTTGGAAAAAATTGCGGAAAAAGGTTATGGCAAGGATGAACTGGAGACTTTGCAAAAAATGATTGATGCTGAACAAAGCGATTTGTTTGATGTTTTAACTTACATCTCGTTTTTGACCCAGCCGATAACCAGAGTGCAGCGCGTTGAGCTAGCAAAATCAAAAATTTATGATGGCTTGGATCAAAAGCAGAAAGAGTTTTTGGATTTTGTTTTATTGAAATACGAAGAAAAAGGAGTTGAAGAACTTGATGAAGAAAAATTGCCTGTTTTATTGAATTTGAAGTATCACGCAATTGCAAATGCAGAACAATCGCTTGGGGATGTAAACCAGATCCGCACGATATTCTTTGCCTTTCAGAAAAATTTATACGCTAAAGCAAACAAAGAGTATGTGTCAAGTCTAAGGTGAGTGTGAGATTTAATCCTAGTATCATTTTATGCCCCGCGCCAAACCCCTCCTCGCCTTTATAGATATTGGACAACCCCGTCTATTTGCTGTATAAATTATACATGGTTACATCGGCTCAGAAATTCAGAAGAACATAACCGCAATCGCGTTTACTGCAAAGGGTAAGCGTGTTTTGCGGTTTTTTGTTTGTTGATTCTTGCCCTTGTAGGCTAACTGGATAGACCAACTCCGTTCTAAGGAGATAATCTGGGTTCGAGTCCCAGCGAGGGCACCAATGCTGTATAATACTTACATGAAAAAACCTAACCACATCCTAGCCCTAGTCATTTGGCTAATCATCCCTCAACTCTTCGCCCTCATTGGCGTGTATTTCACAATGCCTGCTATTTCAGGCTGGTATGCAACCTTAATCAAATCTCCGCTTAATCCGCCGTCCTGGGTTTTCGCGCCAGTCTGGACAGTGTTGTTTTTGTTGATGGGTGTGGCGGCCTTCCTGGTATGGAAAAAAGGGGATCACAGAAAAGTTATACTCGCTCTTACCGTCTTCGGTCTTCAACTTGTGTCGAACACGCTCTGGGCAATTATATTTTTTGGCATGCACAGCCCGGGCGCAGCCTTGGTGGAGATTGTCATATTGTGGATTGCCATCTTGGCCACGGTCATTACTTTTTACAGAGTATCCAAGCCAGCCTCGTATTTGCTCTTGCCTTACCTCATGTGGGTGAGCTTTGCAGCAGTACTTAACTTTTCAATTTGGAATTTAAACAAAACAACCCAACCCGCTGGGCCAGTGGCTTGCACCATGGAGGCCAAGCTTTGTGCAGACGGCTCAGCCGTGGGGCGTACTGGCCCAAACTGCGAGTTTGCCCCGTGTCCGTAGTGGCGGTTTGCGGGGGCTCCACCCCCTGCACCCCGGCCAGCTCTTTTGATCGCGCCCAAAAGAGCTGGAAGAAAATGCGCTGCGCCAGCATCTGCGTTGCTCGCGCAACTAGGCTTTGACTTCGCCTTGCGGCATAACTCGTCCCGCCTTTTTAATAGTCATTATTTACGGCAGGACTCAGACATCATGCCGCATTCCCTTCGGGAACCAGCTCGTCTCAGCCTGTTGCCTTGCGCTACTCGATATGGCGCTGTCCGAACAACCAATCGGAAAATTCCAATATGGAACTCCAAGGGGTCCGGGGGATGCGTTAACCGTGGATGGTAAAAGAGAAGAAGCTTGATTTAGTCGAGAGGGCATCGCAGACCCCGGTAGTTTTGCTACTTTTGCTATCAAAAGTAGATAGAAGATCGGGGAATGGGGGCAGAGCCCCCGAACCAAGGTAATTAGACCACCCCTAACCCCTCCTCAGTGCGAGGAGGGGAACTAAAAGCCACCTTTACAGAAAGGGGGAAGCGAAGGGGGAATAAAGCCGGGGGCTGGCACCAATCCACCCCATCTATTCGTATTTACAGTATCTAGCCTTACACACAGTAAGATGCTATTATTGACTCTCTAATATGATAAAAGCACAGAATTTAACCAAGAAATTCGGTGATTTCACTGCTGTGGATGGCATTAGCTTTGAAGTCCAAAAAGGCGAGATTTTCGGTTTTCTGGGGCCGAATGGCGCTGGCAAGAGCACGACCATCAAAATGCTCACGACCTTGCTTGACCCGACAGATGGCGTGCTGGAGTTGGATGGCAAAGATCCGATCAACGACGAATCCGAGGCTCGAAAATCTTTTGGTATTGTGTTCCAAGACCCAAGCTTGGATGATGATTTGACTGCTTGGGAAAACATGGAGTTCCATGGCGTGCTGTATCACGTGCCCAAAGAACTGCGCAGGCAAAGGATCGAACAGCTGATGAAGATAGTAGAGCTTTGGGACCGCAAAGACAGCTTGGTCAAAGAATTCTCAGGCGGCATGAAGCGCAGGTTGGAGATTGCGCGCGGCTTATTGCATCACCCCAAGATTTTATTTTTGGATGAGCCGACTTTGGGTTTGGATCCGCAAACGCGCAATCACATGTGGACCTATATCATGGACTTGAACAAGAGCGAACATATTACTGTGTTTTTCACCACGCATTACATGGAAGAGGCTGAACGCATTGCACAAAGGATCGCGATTATTGACCATGGCAAGATCATTGCGCAAGGCACGCCAGAGGAATTGAGGATTCAGACAAAAACCACGACCTTGGAAGATGCGTTCTTGCAGCTCACTGGCAATGTAATTCGCGAAGAAGAATCTAACAGCGTTGACCGTATGCGCCAAGGCAGGCGCATGTGGGGCGGACGTCACTGAATTAAAAATTAATAATGAAAAATTAATAATGCCGACCTAAAGCCCCCTTTACAGAAAGGGGGAAGCAAAGGGGGAATAAATCTTATGGGTACTATTTATATCTTGTGGCTGCGCCAAATAAAAAAGTTTTTGCGCTCAAAATCCAGGATCATTGGCTCGCTTGGCCAACCCCTTTTATTTTTGCTGGCGCTTGGCTATGGCTTAGGCCCGGTTTTTAAGCAAGCAGGCCAGGGGAATTACATTGATTTTTTGGAGCCTGGCATTATTGCCATGAAGATTCTGTTCACTGCCATTTTTTCGGGCATTGAGATCATCTGGGATCGCCAATTCGGATTCTTGAAAGAGACTTTGGTCGCGCCAGTGTCGCGCTTCAACATCATGCTGGGCAGGACTTTGGGCGGCGCTACAGTCGCGACTATCCAAGGAGTAATCGTGTTTGTCATTTCCGTGATCGCTGGTTTTAGGCCAGCCAGCTATGCGCATCTAATCGCGACTTTGCTCGTCATGTTCTTGATTGCAGTCATCTTTACGGCTTTCGGCACAGCTATTGCCTCGGTTTTGCAGGACATGCAGGGCTTCCAGCTCATCATGAACTTTTTGGTCATGCCTCTATTCTTCTTGTCCGGCGCCTTGTTCCCATTGGCTGGCTTGCCTAAAGCCGTGGCAATCATCACACAAATTGATCCACTGACTTATGGTGTAGATGCTTTACGCGGTGTACTGACCAACACAGCGCATTTTGGCCTGGGCTTGGACATTGCAGTGCTCTGCGGCGTAGCCATACTGTTTTTAGGCGTGGGCAGCTATTTGTTTTCCAAGATACAAATATAGCCGTCATTCTGAGCAGTAAGACAATGGCGAAGAATCTCCACTAAGTTACTCGGTGGAGATCCTTCACTCCGCCAAGCTTCGTTCAGGATGACGAGGGGTATAGCACAGCGTACATCACTGCTCCGGCTTGAGCAGGCGTTTGGCTGTCCCTGGAATATTTGACTAGCTTGGATTTTTTCAAATAACCAGCCACAGCTTTTTGGAGCTTGCCTTTGCCGCGGCCATGGATGATTTTGACTACTTTGATGGCCACGCGCGGCGGATAAGCGAATTCATGATTAATAAAAACATCCAATTCATCAAGTGCCTGGTCAACCAGCAAGCCGTGCAAGTCCACCTCAGGTACTTGGCCGCCTAGTTCAGCCGCGAAAACAGCAGATTCTTCGTCAGTGTTATTCATAGGACAGAACTTATCATATTTGATATGCTTTGTGCATGTCAAAACGAATGTTGAGCAAGTTCATTTATCTGGCAGCTGCGGCTGTGTTTTTAGTTTTTACCATCACAGCGCAGAGGCAAAACGCCAAGCCGCAGGATGTAAGCGTGGCCACGACGACTGCGCAGACGATTCAAATCGTTCAGAGCACTTCAACTAATGCGCTGGTGATCAAAGTCGTTGATGGCGACACGATTGAGGTTAAATTGGATGCTGAGCCTAAAGTTGAGTATAAAGTCAGGTTACTTGGCGTAAACACGCCCGAGACTGTTGATCCGCGCAAAGCCGTGGAATGTTTTGGCAAGCAAGCTTCGGATTTTTCCAAAAAGACACTGTCTAACAAGCGCATCAAACTCATGTCTGATCCGCAGGCTGATGAACGCGACAAATACGATCGCTTGCTAAGAAATGTTTATCTTGAGGATGGGACAGATTTTAATGCCATGCTAGTGGAACAAGGGTATGCGTATGCTTATTTAAGCTTTCCATTGAATGCAGATCGTAAAACCCAGCTCAGAAAGCTAGAAGCAGAGGCCAAGGCTGCAGGCCGGGGGTTGTGGGCGCCAGGGGTGTGCAACTAGCCTGTCATTGCGAGGAACGAGTTAGACGAGAGACGTGGCAATCTCACTGGTATGCAAGATAATAATTATTACGTATACATCCTTACAAATAAAGCTCATACCGTCCTTTATACGGGCGTGACTAGTAATCTTTCAAAACGTCTTTTTGAACATCAGAATGATTTGTCGCCAGATGGTTTCACGGCAAGATACAGGGTGCATCAGCTTGTCTATTTTGAGACAACGACCGATATTCGATCTGCTATTGAACGAGAGAAACAGATTAAAGCAGGATCGCGAAAGAAAAAGATAAATTTGATACAAGGTTTTAACCCGGATTGGAAGGATTTGTCGGAGCAGGTATTTGGGTGAGATTGCTTCGTCGTCGAACTCCTCGCAATGACAGTAGCTCAGTTTGTCATCGCGAGAAGCGAGTCAAACGAGTGACGTGGCGATTTCGACGGTATTGCTGTGAGATTGCTTCGTCGTCGAACTCCTCGCAATGACAGGGAGAGGTGACAAAAATAGTATTTTAGGTTAAGCTTTTCTGGCTTATGACTTATGAATCACGCGTGATTTGGTCCAGGAGACTCATGTTTTGGTTTGCTTTAGTGGGCCTGTTTACGTCCAGTTATCTATTATATACATACACCACTGGCATTGATCTGCGCTGCGGCGTTTTGCATGGCTGCGATGTTGTGCGCGCTTCCAAATGGTCCAGCTGGTTCGGCATTCCCACGCCCTTGTTCGGCGTTGCTTTCTATTTGTTTTTCGTGGCAGTGACATTGTTCCGCACATATTCCCCGCACTACAAATCGCGCTTGGCTCGCTGGGGCATGTTTGCTCTGGCCGCAGCTGGTTTTGCCGAATCCGCGGTTTTGACAGGCATCCAAAGATTTTCCATTCACGCTTGGTGCACTTGGTGCTTGGTTTCGGCTTTTGCCGCGACCATGATCTTTATTGCATCTTTGCGCGATGGCGCAGCAGAGATTGGTGCAGAAAAAGTTACGCGCGAGCTTAAAGTGATCGCCAGCTCTTTTGCTGCGTTCGTGCTCTTGGGCGCTGGCTTGTTCTATTACTTGATCCAGCCACAGGCTCCGACCCAGACTCAGATTCCGGTCATTACGCCGCAAGCTCCTGAGTTGAATGTGCCGACAGCAACCACGACTGCGCCTGAAGCAAAACTTATTGAACCCTGGACAGCAGTGGAAGGCCCGACAGATGCTAAAGTCACTTTAGTCGAATTCATGGATTTTGAATGCCCTGGCTGCGGCATCTATTACAAGTTGGTGATTCAACCTTTGCGCGAAAAATATCAAAATAAGATCCAATTTGCAGTCAGGAACTTTCCGTTGCCAGAAGTCCATCCTGATGCAGTGCGCGCGGCCGTAGCAGGAGTCTGTGTGCAAGAACAAAACAGATTTTTCAGGTTTTATGACATCACTTTCCAGAATCAGAGCGATCTGTCAGCCAGCGCTTTGGAAAAATATGCAACCCAAGCCGGGGTTAATCTGGATGCATACAAAAAATGCGTGAGCGATCCGAAGGCTCTGGAAACCGCGCTCAAAGATAGGGAAGAGGGCATCAATTTTGGAGTGACTGGCACGCCGACCCTTATCATCAACAATCAAATTATCGACGGCACTCCTGACTTGGATTCCATGAGCCGACTCATTGACGAAAGGCTCAAATAAGAGTAGGGTCTTCCCAGAACATTTTCAAAGAGGTGAGACAATGGATCAAGCGCAATTGGAATGCGTGCGCGAAGCCGTGCGCCAGTACGGAAAGAGGGTAGTGGTTTCTGATTTGGACGGCACCATTTTGGTCTGGCAAGGCCTGCTCGAAATGAACGACATGATCGCCAAACATTTTCCGGAAAAACGTGCGATCGTGGAGCCGCTCCAGCGCTTGCAGCACGAATACAAGATGCGGCGCTATGACTTTGAGACTCTGGTGGGCGACACACTCAAGGTCCAGCATCTGATTTTCCATGGTCTGGAACAGTCTGTGGTGCGGGGTTATGCCGAGGCTCTGGCCAAAGAAAAGATCAGCCAGGTCTATGCGTTTCCCAAAGCACTCATCCGGGCCATAGTCAGTGCCCAAAATGGCAATCGCATGCCGGTTCTCGTTGTGACTGGTTCGCCCCAGGAATTCGCCGAACCGTTTTGTAAGGCCTTGGGCGTAGACGTAGTCGCTGGTTCTGTGTACCAGGTCGTTGCTGGCAAATACACGGGCGAGCGGATTGAGATCACGGCCATCCACAAAGACTTGGTCATGGATGAGATTGAAGCTGAGCTGGGCGTGACTTGGTATATCGGTATGGGTGATTCCATGAGCGACTGGCCATTGCTGTCGCGGTCCAGATATGGCTTGGCCATCAATCCGAACAAGCACTTGCTGGACCACATCCGCCAGAATTCGCAGTTTGATATAGTGCGCGTGAGCGACCACCAGAAAGACGGCATCCAGGTCTTTCGGATCGGTTGTGCAGGCCGTCAAAACGAAATCACAATCTCTGAGTTCTTGCCTGCGTATTTAGCCAATCCTTTGCAGCAACTGCCAGGCGCATGGAACGGCTCGAGCGGTCCACGCTCTGCTCCGTAAAAACGGAGCTTTTTTAATACACTTTTATGTCATCTTGAGCGAAATGAGTTTGACGAATGAAGTCGAAAGATCTGGTTTGGCCTGTATTACAGATCGGTCCAGATCCTTCGACTCCGTCCAACTCCGCTCAGGATGACAAAGGGAAGGTCAAGATGACATTTCTGAGCTCGTTCGGTAGGATTAGCCCATATGCAATTTAACCTCAGTTCTGAGTTGCTCGGCTCATATGTTTGCGACCTGGTGGTTGAGGGCTTTTGGCAAGGCGACAAAACAGCTCCAGGCAAGGATTTTTTGCCAGATGACCTGACCAATCTTTTGTCAGCTGAGCTTAAGCGCCGGGGTTTTGAGGCTAAAGAGGGAGAGATTCATGTTTTGTCTTTGCTCGGACACTCGAAAGTAAGATACATCATGGCTTTGGGCTTGGGGCAGAAAAATAAGTTGACTCAGGACAGGGTCAGGAGCTTGGCAGCCAAGGCTTTGAAAAACATGTCAGGAGTCCATGCCTCAAAAGTCGTGATTCATCAAAGTATCATTTCAGCCATGAAAGATAAGGTCGTGGGAGTGCAGGCTTTGGTTGAGGGTATGGAGCTGGCAGCGTATTCATTTGATGCTTACAGGAGAAAGGATCAAAGACTAAAGAAAAAAGAAGTGTTGTTAGATCTTCAAGACAAGACTTTGCGCAAAAAGATTGAGTCAGCGATTGAAGTTGGAAAAGTCTATGCGTCTGCGACTTGTCTGGCGCGGGATCTGGTCAACACGCCATCAATGCACATGCATCCAGCCGAAATGGTGGAGCGTGCAAAAGCATTGGCTGGCCGGGGCACTGGAATAACTTGCAAGGTTTTTAATCGCGAGCAAATGGCCAAGCTGGGCATGGAAGCTTCGATTTGTGTTGGCCAAGGTTCGCAGTATGAACCAGTCATGGTCCAGCTTGTCTACAAACCAAAAACCAGGACCAAGAAAAAGATTGCGCTCGTGGGCAAGGCCATTACTTTTGATTCAGGCGGCTTATCCCTTAAGCCTGGCGATTCCATGAAATACATGAAGAGCGATATGGACGGCGCAGCCCGCGTGCCGAGGCCGGTCACCATCGCCTGCCTGGTCACCGC
>CAZPAP010000003.1:0-36999 GCA_964584725.1 uncultured Gammaproteobacteria bacterium | reverse complement strand
GTCTCCACATGGGACTCGGTGAAATTGCAAGTGGGGTGAAGATGCCCTGTACGCGTAGTCAGACGAAAAGACCCCGTGAAGCTTTACTACAATTTGATATTGGGTCATGGCAGGATATGTTCAGCGTAGGTGGGAGCCTTCGGGCGCCAATGAGACACCACCCTTATTCTGTCGTGATTCTTGATCTCCGCCCGTGAATCCGGGTGGGGAGACAGTATCTGATGGGTAGTTTAACTGGGGCGGTTGCCTCCCAAAAAGTAACGGAGGCGTTCACTAAGGTCGGCTAAGCGCGGATGGAAATCGCGTGCGTCCTGTAATGGGATAAGCCGGCTTGACTGCAAGACCAACAAGTCGCGCAGATGGGAAACCAGGACATAGTGATCCGACCGTACGATATCGGACGGCGGAAGCTCAACGGATAAAAGCTACTCCGGGGATAACAGGCTGATCGGGTCCAAGAGTCCACATCGACGACCCGGTTTGGCACCTCGATGTCGGCTCATCGCATCCTGGGGCTGGAGAAGGTCCCAAGGGTTTGGCTGTTCGCCAATTAAAGCGGTACGCGAGCTGGGTTCAGAACGTCGTGAGACAGTTCGGTCTCCTGTCTACTATGCGCGTGGAATTTTGAGGAGACAAATCTCTAGTACGAGAGGACCCAGATTTACGAACCTCTAGTGCGCCGGCTGTCCCACCAGGGGCACCGCCGGGTAGCTACGTTCGGCACGGATAAACGCTGAAAGCATCTAAGCGTGAAGCCGACTCCAAGATTAGAATTCAGAGAGCCCTCCTAGACTAGGAGGTTGATAGGCGGTAAGTGTAAGGGCCTCGAGGCCTTCAGCTGAGCCGTACTAATAGCTCGATGCTTCGGCCATCCAATGATGATGGCAATGTAATTATCGTGTACATAAGGCTACTTTAAAAATTTATGCCTTGTACGTATTATCTTCTACCGACAACGAATATCGAATATGGAATGTCGAATATCGTTTTACCTGCGAAATTCGATATTCAGCGAAGTGGATATTCGAAATTCGAATTGAGATGCCGACTTTACTGTGTAATTAAGTTACAAAGTGAAGCCGGTGGCTCAGCAGTGGGGTCACACCTGTTCCCTTCTCGAACACAGAAGTTAAGCCCACTAGCATCGATGGTACTTGGACCCAACCCGGTCCTGGAAGAGTAGACCGCTGCCGGACTTTGAAAAAACCCTCCTTAACGGAGGGTTTTTGATTTGACATCCCCAGCTCTTCTCTCTAATATTGCTCGCAAAGGAGGTGAACTTTGAAGTGGTGCCCTGTTTGCAAGAGGCCGATTGATGCCAAAGACGTGGTTTGTCAGCCCGAAAGGAGCGAGGAGGAACAAGCCCGGCTCGAAGAGTTCGCCAGCCAAATTCCTGGGGGTTCAGCGCCGCCCAAGCCTGAAATCAAGGACTACCACATGCGCTCCGAGACCAAGGGCCGCAGGCGCAAGGGCGTTATCGGTGGTTTCCGAAAGGCTGATGTGCGCTGTGGGCCGTTGCGCGAAGCTGAGCCAGGCGAATTCAATGCTTGGCTGAATCGCGACTAGTCGCACGTTGTTTCTCACTCGACGCCTCGTCGAGTTTTTTCTTTTTTACTAAAAGTCATGTAAATTAGTAGGTATATGATGACATTGATAAATGAGCTGCTAGCCCCTTATGTGCCTTATCTATTCGCAATATTACTCTCACTAATATTGCTTAAATTAGCCTATGAGTTACTTAAAACAAAGTGGCCAGAGTATTACTTTTCTTTTTCTGAAGAAAATAGCCTATTTATCTCACTAAGACCTTATAGGTTCATCAGTTTTCGAGCCCTGCCAATATTTGTTATTACGCTACCAATTCTTGGAACTCTGGCCAGGGATTATTCATTTGGGTATATAGTCATTACAAGTGCAGTGATCAGCTTACTGCATGCTCTAATGACCAACGGAAGAGCGGTGTATCTACTGGCAAAGAACTCTTCTGACATCAAGACATATTTTAATAAACCAACACAGATTATCTACCACCTTTGTACGATATTTCTTTGTTGCTTTTGTGGAATTCTGTCTGGTTATTTAGCTCAGACCGATTTTGTCAAAAACGCTTCTCCTACGCTAATGGGAATGAGGGATAACCTCTGGTCATCAGCACTCATTGTGTTGATTGGTGTATACGGCCTAAAAAGTTATAAAAATGAAGTTGATATAGATAGAGTTTTTAGGAAGACCCTAGAGGAGATCAAACCAAATTTAAAGATTTATTTACAAGAAAAATGTAAAGGATACAATGCTAACTATAATTTAGCTTTAGCGGTTTGTTTAACGGAATCGATTCAAAGACCCGTTTGGTTAAGGGGTATAGAAAAAATAAAAAGTATTTTTTACAAGGCCGGAACTTATGGGATTATGCAAGTCAAAGCTGACCACCGCTTGTCAGATGAGGAATCAATCGATTTAGCGGTCGCTAACAAGCTTCGTGATTCTGCTTCCGCAACTGATGAAGAAATTGAGAAGATAATCCTGCAGTATAATTCTTCAGAGAATTTTCAATCAATGGTCAAGCAGGCCTATGACTTTCTTTGTCCGAGAACATATGACGAATCAACTAACGATAAATAGAGTCCTAAACAGATCAGAGTCGGGCTGGTATGGTTGCTCTCTTGAAGACGGAACCCCTATTTTGCTTTGTTATTCAACGATTGTTACAAAAGAAAATGGAATTTATCGGGTAATGGAAGGAAAGTACAAAGGACGTATTATAAAACCAAAAGATTCCTCAATTTTTGAAAAAACTAACTTAGACACGAATGTCCGTTGTTGTATATATGATCAAATGAATAATTTTTTATACCTGCCGAATTCGGAAGTTTACAAGACAGTCCCACAAATTTTCATACCACGAGGAGACTATTTTATTGGACTCCCCATTTACCCTAATTTACGATTAACAAAACGGGAATATAAAGATGAGCTCAGAGGAGGGTCTAGATTTGCGACTACATGGTTTCCATTATTTGATAATAATAAAAAAATAACACATTATTATTTACATCTTGGTAAAATAAGTCATGGATGTATAACTGTAGAGTTTTCTTTTCATGGGAAGGATTGGAGCAAAATTTTTTTATACTTGCTGTCAAATAGATTACCGGAAGGTTTTTTGATGAAATTGAAGTTCAAATAAGTATTTAGTGCCCTGTATCTTCTTTCTAAGTTTTTCTACTAAATTCAGAAATTTCCTTCTCTCAAACAAAAACTTAAGAAATTATCTAGGACTGCACAGGTAATAAAAAACACCCTAGTTTTGGGTGCTACCAGAGAATCTCAAACGTTCTTGGCGGTTTGCTTTCTAGTCGGGCTACCAGCTCCTTGAGGAAAGTCACGCCCTCCTCTTTGGCTTTGTCGTAAGCAGCCTGATCCCTGCCTCTGTGCAAACAGCTGCAACAACGCTTCAGGCCCCTGGTAGTGCGCACAAAAGCCTCAAATCCCTCCCCAGAGAAGGTTAGCATGTGGCAGATCGTCAGGCGGAAAGGGCCTTGCTTGGCCACCTCGTCTTCTGCGCGGATACTATGCGTGCTGACTGCCAGGTCTTCTCGTGATACGTGATCGTACGGATAGCGGCGATCGCGCCACACGTTCTTATTATCCATTGAATGTGCCCTCCGTAATGTGCGAGTTTTGCCAGCAGATTAGATTAAGCTGTGGCCTTTGTCAATCCACGTTAATCGTTTGAGAGTGCTGCCTGAATTGCTCAATCAGGTCAGCGGCTTCATTGCCGCAATCAATATCTCCAAAAGCCTTTAGAATGCTTTGCTCCATATCAACTTTGTAAGTCTCTATTTTTTGCCTGGCGCATTCAATGCCAAAACGTTGCTCATCAGTCGGGCCAAAAAGCTGGTTTAGGACAACGGTCAAAGCATCTTCTCTTTCTGTATTGGCTGGTACCCAATCAAATCTCTCCTGCAAACTAAGGGTCGGGTCATACATGGGCACGCCCATGCTTTTGCAGAAGTTCATGGTGCGATACACCGAGCCTGGGTGGAACCAGCCGACTTGGTCAGCTGATTGCACGATTTTGCCGATGATTGTCTGCGGTGGATGCAAATGGGGAGTGAGATTTGGATTTTGGAAGTCATGGCTCAGCACTGCATCGCTGACAAATGGAGTGAGATGCTGAAGATCGTGCACTGAACAGAACGTTTCAGCTCTTTCCGCGCTTACAATGTGATGTCTGATTTGATCAGGCCCGAGGATCAATCCATCATTATTGATTCTGCCGCTATCGTGGAAGACTGCGGCGACTGCTGTGGCTGTCAAAGCCGATTCCCAGGCGCGCAAAGGGTCGATTTTTTCTCCAGCCAAGACCAGCTCCTGCTTTTCCGAGTCATTCAGCTTTTCTATGAATTTTAAGCAGGCTGTTTTGACTTGATTGCCATGTTCCAACCCATGATGTGTCTCGCGGAAAAAAGACTCCAGCCATTTTTTGTCATCAAAAACATTTTTCAGCAAATCTGCGATTGCAGGCTCGTCCAAGGTATAGAAATCCAAGGCTAGATTCATAAAAACTTATCAACAATTGAGGCAATCTTAGCTAGGTTTCAATTGTTTGTAAAACTAAGTATAAACACAAACCCCGCCTGTAAGAGCGCGAGGTTTGCGCAAGGCGGGGGAGTTTATCTTCGATCAGCGTTCGTCGGCTTTGGGCTGAGGAGGGGGCTTCTTGGGGACGTAGGAGTGGGTCTGTCTGGCCCTGCCCGAGAGGACGACCGGGCGGAACTGCTTCCAGCATGCAAGCGAGTTGCAGCGGATGTCGACGATGCGTCCGATCATTTGGTCGATCAGCTCCTCGCGTATTTCTGCATGACCCTTCCTGCTTTCGGTCACGTACGTGCCAGCGACGAGCAACCGTTTCTGATCTGTTACGGCATGGACGGTGTCACGGCTGGTTACGCTAACGACTCGGGAGCGCAACTCCTTGGGAACATGCGCATCAGTCTCGTTGAGGGAGATGAAGAACCTTCCTGCCTCCAGTTGAAGCAGTTGAGGCACTTCTACGCCATCGACCACAATCAGAATGTAGTACGACCTGTCGTCTGGACGCCTTTGGATGTCCATGCCTGCAAGATTCAAATACGCACGTACCTTCACCATGGCCTCTTCTCCTTTGATCGTGCCGGTTTATTTACCGTGCTACGTCTTTGGCCGCCCATCTGCGGGACCTATTTCCCGCGAAATGATTGGCTGCAACATAGCAGAAAACAGCTGCTTTGTCAAGACCAAGATGCGATGCAGTTTTAGTCTTCTCAAGATTTATTGAATATAGTAAAATTGCACTTCGGAAATCGCAGTACCATAGACAAATGAAGGAGAATGACATGCACGTGATGAAATTGCTCGCAGTATTATGTCTATTGCTGTTCACGACCGGGTGCTCAAGCGCCCAACCAGGCCAAGAGGGGAGCGCGGAGCCGATTTCGTCGGTTCAACAGCGGGTTTGCGAAACGAGCGGCCACTGGGTCCAAGTGTCTGCCGGCTATGAGCATACCTGCGGCGTCTTGAGTACTGGGATATTGCGGTGCTGGGGCCGCAACGACAAGGGTCAGCTCGGCAATGGTTCGACCATGGACTTCCACTCGCCTTCGAACGTCTTCAGTCTTGGCGCCGTAAAGGTGTCGGCCAAGGGCAACCACACGTGCGCCATCGTCAACTATCCTACCACGGGCAACTTGTGGTGCTGGGGCGATAATGCCAACAAAGAGATCGGACACCCGACCTACCCTTGGTACTCGAGCCCGTACCGCGTGTTCACCGGGATTGTTGAGCCCGTGAAAGACGTGGCAGTCAGCCTCGGCAACACATGCATTATCGACGGAAACGATGACTTGAGATGCTGGGGAAAGCAGGATTACTGCCAAACTGGCACCTTGAGCACCACCCCGACCATTACCCCGACACTTGCTCCGGCCATGTTTCAAGGCGATACATGGCCAAATGCAGCGCGCGAAGTCACAATCATGAACGGCATGATCTGCGGCATTGGGTTGGATGACACGCCAAGGTGTTGGGGCCGGAACTATGCCCGGAGCTTGGGCAATAATTCGGCGGTCGACTATTCGTGCACACCAGTATCCCCTGGCATCCCGTTCAATGATGGGCTTGTAGGGCATATCGCAACCGGGCTCGGGTTTACGTGCTGGACAGACCTGAACAATGATTTTTGGCCCTACTGTGCTGGGTTAAACTACTTTTCTCAGCTCGGACGCGGGTTCCACACTCAAACCTACCCCTACTACATAGGTACGTCTGCCCCGCTTTACGACTACTATTTCGGTGCCGTCTACATCACGCAGATAGATGGTGGCTATGGAGAGAATGCCATGGCCTTGGATACTGATGGACATGTGTACACTTGGGGCTGGGGCGTGCACGGAGAAAACGGAAACGGCACGTACAACGAAGTCTTGCAACCGGAAATGGTAATGCTTGAAGGCCAACCGATTGTCGCATCGCAAATAAGCACAGGGTCAGACCACGACTGCGTGGTTGACACGAGCGGCGAAATTCTGCGCTGCTGGGGCCTTAATAATCACGGCCAGCTCGGCGACTATACAACGACCAACCGTTTGACGCCGATCATGGTGCCCTGCCAGTAAGCCTCCTCGCTCTTTGGTCTACTCACTCCCTCGGCCCGAGTCTCTACGCGGGCTTTTTTATTACAAAATAAAAAAGCACTCTCAGCCATTGTCTTGAGTTTTAATCTTTCCAAGATTCATAAATTGTAGTAAAATCGCATTTCGGAAATCGCAGTACCATAGACAAATGAAGGAGAATCTCATGCACGTGATGAAATTGCTCGCAGTATTGTGTCTGTTGCTGTTCGCGACCGGGTGCTCAAGCGCCCAACCAACCCAAGAGAGAGGCGCAGAACCGACCGCAACGGTCAAACAAGCGCTGTGCGAACGCTTGTGGACCGACGTGTCCGCTGGCTATGAGCACACTTGCGCAACCACGGATGACGGTCGGTTGTATTGCTGGGGCCACAACAACGTGGGCCAGGTGTCGAGCACGCTTGACGCAGAAGTGCTGTCGCCGATACTGATCTTCACCGGAATAACAGGAGGCACCGGGGTAGTTGTGAATAAAGCAGCTACGGCAGCGAACCACACGTGCGCGATCGTGAGTGAGTACCCACCGGGTAGCTCACGCTATCTGTGGTGCTGGGGAGACAACACTGACAAAGAGGTTGGAGACCCTAACCACAACCCAGTCTGGTCTCCATACCATTTGGTCACCGGGATTGTGACGCCCGTGAAAGACGTATCAGTCGGCGTCGGCAACACGTGTATTGTTGATGCGAACGACGACCTACGTTGCTGGGGAAAGCGCGACTACTGCCAGACCGGCACCCAAAGCAGCACTCCCACGATCACGCCCACGCTTGCCCCGACCATGTATCAGGGCGATACGTGGCCCAACACGGCCAAACAGGTGTCCGTGCAAAACAAAACGGTTTGCGGTGTTGGGTTGGATGACACGCCTCGTTGCTGGGGCAGCAATACCTACGGGAATTTTGGCAGTGGTTCAGGAGGCGGTTATTCTTGTACGCCAGTATCTCCTACCAACATTCCCTTCGACGATAGTGTACGAGACGTACAAGTCGGCCTGGGCTTCACCTGCTGGACCGATCTGAACGATTCCTACCTGCCCTACTGCGCTGGCAATAACGGCGTTGCACAACTGGGACGCGGATACCAAACGACCGGTAGCCCCTACTATCAGAGTACGCCAGCTGCGGTCAGCGATTACTGGCTGGATGAAGGCGTCCCCCTGCTGCAAACGAGAACCGGCTATGGATACAACTCCCTAGCTGTCGATCCGGATGGCTACCTGTATACCTGGGGCTACGGCCTGTACGGCGCCAACGGCGACGGTACCACCAACATGCGGATGGAACCCAAAATCGTGATCGTCAACGGCTACCCCGTGGCCGTGTCCCAAGCGAGTGCAGGAAGTCAACATGATTGCGCTGTCAATTCAGACGGCACTGCGCTGTTGTGCTGGGGCCTCAACAACCATGGCCAGCTCGGCGATGGCACCAAGACTGATCGCACGACGCCTGTCAGCATTCCCTGTCCGTAGCTCTCTCGCTTCGGACTAGTCTACTCACTCACTCAGGCCCGCCTCTCTGCGCGGGCTTTTTTGTTTCAATAGAACTCGCTAAATGATATACTGCATGCATATGAACTTTTATTTTAAACGCATTGCCATTGTCTGCTCTTTTATTTTACTTACAGCTTCATTATCAGGTTGTGGTTTGAATTATAAATCACTTGGAATCAAAGGTTTGTCCAAGGAAGTCGCGACGTTTGAGCCGAACATTCAACAACAGCTCGAACAAACCCTGACCGAAGGCATGATCCAGTCCAAAGTCCCGGGAGTAATCGTCGGCATTTGGTCGCCTAAGGGCACTTGGGTGCATGCCCAGGGCTATGCGGACATAAAAACAGGCAAACAATTATCAGTGAGCGATAGTTTCAGGATCGCGAGCAACAGCAAGATGTTTACAGCCAAGACAATCATGCTTTTGGCTGAGCAAGGCAAGCTCAGTTTGGACGACAAGCTCTCAAAATATGTACCAAGCGTAAAAAATGCAAGCCAGATCACCATTCGCCAAATGCTTAACATGACTTCGGGCATCTATGACTTTACTGAGAATCATGAATTCAACGAAAAATATTTTGAAGATCCTACCATGCCTTTCTCTGACCAGGATTTTTTGAAAGTCGTGGCCAAAGGCAAGCCCACGTTTGCGCCGGGCAAGGGTTGGAAGTACTCAAACTCCAATTACTATCTGTTGGGCATGGTCATTGAGAAGGCAATGGCCAAAAAAGCCGAGGATGTGATTATGGATCTGGCGATCAAGCCCATGAATTTGAAGAATACTTATTTTCCGGCTGCAAATGAGCTGGCTGGCAATGTGGCTCATGGATATAAAGATGTTGATGGAAAGCTTGCGGATTACACGACTCAGAATCCTATGATCCCTTGGACGGCCGGATCTGTGGTATCTGATATTTTTGACATGAAAAATTGGGTCAAAGCCTATGCCACCGGGGAGAACTTAAGCCCTGGCATGCTGACTGAGCAACTCAAATGGATTGATGAGCCCAACCAGCAAGGAGACCTGCGCTATGGGCTGGGAACCATGTATGTAGACCAATTCATCGGACACTCAGGCGTGATCTTTGGCTACAACACATTCATGGGCTATTCGCCCAAGGATGATGCGACGATCATCATCATGGCTTCCACTGAAGACGGACAGCCTGCAATAAACCTGTTTGCGAAATTCGTTAAAATCCTGTGGCCTGAAAATCTGGCCAAATCCCGTTTAGCGAAATAAAAAAAACGCTCTCGGAGTCAACCTTGAGCGTATAGGATCAAAACTGCATATCGACCAAGCCTTGGCCGAAGAGGAAGAGGTTGCCCATCAGGGTTTCAGTGGTGCGATCCACATCCACCGCAGTCTGGGTGCCAGGCGTTGTTTCTTTGCGGCTTTTTGAGCACACGCCCGTGTCCATCATCCAGTCTAGGCTGCCTTTGGCCACCAGGGACAAGGCCCACTTGTCTTTTTCCTCCACGATCCTGTAGCTCACGCCCAGGCCGCCGGAGAAATTGCCCCAAATGATGTTGCATGAACCAGGCTGGAACAGGGGCAAGGCATTGGGTTGCCCTGCAGTGCTGGCAGAGATGAGGTTCAGGGTCGGTTTTCCTGGTGACATGGTTCCACCGCCGAAAAACATTCCCAGATCGAGCAGAAAGCCAAACGAGCCGCCGGGCCTTCTCCACCGCAACCCAACATTTCCGCCCACGGACAATGTTTTGTAAGTCACGATCTGCGGTTCGCTTTCCGAAACCAGCGTGCGCTGCTTGGATCCGCTTTGGTTCTCGTCCACTTGGTAGAGAATGCGCGGCGCCATGAGGCGGTTGTAGCGCAAGCCCAGGAACATGTGGGCTGCAGCATCAGTTTTGTTGTCGTAGAAGTAGGTCACGAAGTCCCAGCCTGCATCGATTTTGACATACTCCACTTGCGCAGGCGCCATACCCAATGCCCTGACCGTTGAAGTGTTGCTCAGTTCCTGCAATTCAATTGATCCGGTCGTGAATTTGGCATATGTACCCTGGATCGTGGCGCCGCTGATCTGCAACAGGCCCGTAAGCAAGTCAGAGTACTTGCCTCCCAGACCCAGTTCTTGGGAAAGGGAAGTGTAGGACTGAGTCTCGCCGCCAGAGCGGAACATGCGGTCAGTCTTGTACGTGAAGCCAGCCAGGCCCAAAGACGATGTAAGCCCACGGAAGAGCTCTACTTCGCCATGCAGATCAAGCATGTGAATGGGGTGGATGTTGTACTTGAGCCGATGCCTGGTGATGCCGCTTGAGAGCTGGATGTCCTTGTCGCTATAGCCTGCGCTATATGACGCGTAATCATATCCGGCATGCAAACGCACATTGAATTGGTACAAGGACTTTTTTACTTCTTCCCAGTTCCAACCCATGTCATTCGACAAGCCCTCAATTCCTTTGGAGATTCGCCGGATTGAATCGCGCTCGCCATCTTCGTTAGCCAGAAGTTTGGCCCAGTGCAAATAGCCTTTGGCCGTTGAGTTCCTTTGGCTGGCCGCATCAACCTTGGCCAAAGCCAGAACTGTCTGGATGGGTTTGGCTTGGCCCGTTTTGGCGTTTTCCAGAATTTGGATGCGCTCGGTGAGCGATTTGTGCGTATTTTCGTCCGCATCAGCATCGATTTGATTTTGGGCAGCATGTGCCCTGGCCAGGGCATTGTCCCATTGCCCTGCGAGTACAGCCAAGTCAGAGAGCATGACTGTCTTGGAAATCGATTGCTGCGGTACGGCGAAACCGTCGCGCAAGCGCTTCAGCATGTCAGCCCGCGGGTCGCCTGCTCTTTTCGCCGCCTCATAGGCGCGATCAAGCGTTGCGCTGTCGCCGCCAGATGCATAGGCTTGCGCTATCAGGTTGTTGAGTTCAGCACCCGCATTTTTGCTGCTTGGTGCAGCCGTGTCAGCTGCAGGAGGCGTGGGATCGTCTGCCTGTGCAGTGCGCGCAAGAGCAAAACACGAGACCAAAAACAGGATCGCAAACAAAGCTGGTTTGCTTGATTGTCCAATGTTCATTACCTAGCTCCTTTGTTTAGGAGCTAAATATGGCATAGATTAGCCAAAATGTCAAGGCTGGTTATCTGGCTGACTTGCCTGATATAATATTGCCAGATATATGAATCCATTTGAGAAGGTAAGCGCAGCGCAAAAGGCCAAGGAGGACTTGATAACTTTTTATAAGCAAACCGGCAAGCTGGATGAGTTGAAAGAACTTGAGAAGGCTTATGGGCTATCGTCTTTAGGTGATGAGTATTACGAAAAATTGGCATCTATCGATCGAGAGATGCTTGAAAAAACAATGCGGAAAATTGAAAATATTTTCGCACCTCCATATCAGCGCAGCCTGGATTCGAAAGGTTTAGCCCCGACTGAATTAAAAATTTTGACAGACGCCTTATATGTAGTGGTTCAGAATCAGGGGGCTGGCTCTACAGGAGCTGCGGTCATCAAAAATAAACTAGAAACAGGCCAAATACTTGAGCCAGCTGATATTGAATTACTGAAAACAAGCATGAAAGACTTTTGGGAATATGTTTAAAGTTGGTTGAATGGTATAATTTTCACCAATGTCGCAGTTGTTTGGGATCATTTTTTCTTTAGGAGCCTTATTCAGTTGGGCTTTTGGAGATTTCAATATCCAAAGATCAACACGGGCTTTTGGGGTTTGGAAAAGCCTTTTTTATATTGGAATTTTTGGGTTTGCTATACTTTTGCCGTTTGTTTGGTCGGATTTGTCCTCTGTTTTTTCAAATAAAAACGAATTATTGCTATTGATCATAACTAGTTTTGTAGTAGTCTGGGCCGGGCAATTCAATTTTTTGGGGCTTAAGAACGGAAAATTCTCTGTGATCATGCCTCTCACAGGCCTTGAGTTGCCAATCACCATTATTGTGAGTGTTATTTTTGTGGGCGATAGGATTAGTTGGCTTGAGGGTTGTGTTATGGGCATGGTCTTTTTAGGACTCATGCTTTTGGTTGTAAAAGGCCAGGGTGTAAGAATTAGTAAGGAAAATTTAGAAAAAGGTGTGCTTTATGGCCTGCTTGGTGCTTTGGGCTTGGCTTTGGTAAATGTTTTAATCGGTTTAAGCAGCCGCGCTACCTCGCCTTTGGTCGCAATTTGGTTCACTCATACTTTTGCGGCTCTATATTGTGCTGTTGTCTTGCTCTGGAAAAAGGAGTTCAAGTCTTTTAAGCAAGATTTCGTTAAAAACACCAAATCATTGTTGTATGGCAGTATTTTGGATAATTTTGCCTGGCTTTGCTTTGCTTATGCCACGACATTCATCTCAATAGCTATCGCGACGACAATCAGCGAGTGTTTTATTGCGGTCGGAGCTTTGTTAGGCATGACAATTAATCATGAAAAACTTAAAAAACGTCAGGTCGCTGGCATGATAATCGCAATTTCAGGCGTCATCATCCTGTCTGCCTTAGCCGGATAGTGGTATAATTAAGCTATGAAGAGGGGAAAGGCCGGAAAAAAGTTTAGATTTGAACATGAAGTGCCCTTTGAAAGGGATGTTTGGTACTGGATTGAGCATGTTGCGCATTGGTATGCGCTTTTTTTCGTGGCAGTGTCAATTTTGACCTTTGCTTATTTGTTTTTGAATAATAGTGCGCCGACTTTTGCTGGGCAGATGCTACCTTGATGTCATCTCGACGGAGGACGAGCACGGTCGAGGACGATTGGAGAGATCTTCGAGTGACTTAGGTTCTCGACAGGCCTTTTTGCATAAGATTTCTCGTCGCTCCGACTTCCCTCGAAATGACAAAGGGTATTTTTAGAGGTATTCTTGTCGCGATATGCATATAGTCTGTCTTGGTGGGGGAACGGGGACGTTCACTGTCTTATCTGGGCTAAAGAAACATGATTTAAAGCTCTCGGCTGTCGTATCCATTGCAGATAACGGCGGATCAACCGGAATTTTGCGTGATGAGCTCGGGGTTTTGCCTCCAGGTGACATTCGGCAGTGCTTAGTTGCGCTTTCGGGCGAAGATCAGCTCATGCGCAAGCTTTTTAGGTATAGATTCCACGAAGGCATGCTTTCTGGGCATAGTTTTGGCAATATTTTCCTTTCTGCGCTTGAAAAAGTGACTGGCGACCCGCTGTCTGCCATTGATGCTGCCCATAAAATCCTGGATGTTAATGGCCAGGTCATTCCTGTTTCAGCTGTGGCAGCTAATTTATTCGCTGAACTAAGCGACGGAGTCGTGCTTGAAGGCGAAAAAGTGGTTGATAAGCACGATCCAGGCCGCTCTCCTATCGCCAGGTGCTTTCTTTCGCCTGCAGTCCAGGCCAATCCTCGGGCTTTAGACGCTATCCGCGCGGCAGATGTGCTTGTCTTGGGCCCTGGCGACCTATTTACCAGCCTTATCCCTGTCTTGCTGGTTAACGGGGTCAAGGAGGCGATCGCAGAACGCAAAGGTCAAACCATTCTGGTCCTTAACTTGGTGACCAGGTCAGGGCAGGTAAGTTCGCCCTTGGCCTCAAACTTTCTGGAGACCATCAACCAGTACCTTGATCCTGGGTCCATCACGGACGTGATCATGAATATCCGGAAGCCTCATCCAGACATGATCCAGGATTATTCCAATGCCGGAGACATGTTTGTTGAAGATGATTTGAATGGCACTTCAATGCCTGTCATACATCGAGTCAATTGCTTGTCTGACAAACAGCCTGAAAGCGTGGCTGGAGACAAATTGAAACGAAGTTTGATCAGACATAATCCAGAAAAATTAGCTCAAGCGATTATTGATGCATGCAAAGCGCAAATGAAGGCTGAACAATGACCACTCATATTATCCACATAACTAAAAAGTTGTTTTCTTCTTTAGCTACAGCATAGATTTCGTGATTGTATCAAAATTGGATACAATGTTAGTGGGTTCAAAAAGAGATTCTTCGCCGGTGCACCTTCAATCCCACCACCCACAAAAAACAAAACGGCGAAAATCAAAAACCTCTTTCCATAAAGGAAAGTCCAAAAACAAAAATCAGTGCCAAAACTGCACTGAGCCACCCCGAGAAAATCGGGGTGTTTTTTTACGCTCGCATCGCTCGCTTTTACGAATTACGAATCAGGACGAATATACGAATTGTGACATTCGTCACTGTCATCCTGAACGAAGCTTGGCAAAGTGAAGGATTCTCCCACTAGGCAACTCAGTGGAGATCCTTCGCCTCTAACTCATTGCTCAGGATGACGGGTGTCGTGCCTATACCAAGCAAAGGCTTAACCTACTAGTCGCGCATATAGCACGACACTCTCACTTGAAAGGAGGGGTTGGTATTCCGGGGTTTATTGCGGATAAGCTTGATTAGGGCTCAGGGCTTTATATATGTGCTTGTATCAAGATTTATTGAACTACGCTTGTGCTTGGCCAGTTTGGCGTCTTTTGTCATCCTTTCGACTTCGCTCAGGGCAGGCTTGAGCGAAATGAGTTATACGAATGAAGTCGAAAGATCTGGCTTGATCAGTATATTTGAACGGTCCAGATCCTTCGATTCCGTCAGACTCCACTCAGGATGACAAAAATGCAGCCAACTCGAGTGTTAAAAGCATCATTTTTATTATCACAGGATATCCACATATGTATCACTCGCAAAATTTTGTCTTTGTTAAGCGCTTTAAACATACATTGTTATTCATGTGTATAATTAATGAGGTGGGTGGTCAAAAACGAAATACAGTTAAATAAACACAAATTGATCTGTAGAGACGTCCTCAAAGGGCGTCTCTACTTATATATGTATTCTTACCGCTGGCAATTAATTGTGCTAAAATACGAGCATGCCAAAAAAGATAGTGGCTCCATTAAAGCCAGAAAACAACATTTCAGGTAAAGACAAGTTCTATTTAGCTGTGATTGTCTTGGTTGTGCTCGCAGCCTTTATCTTAATGCTGGTTAATGGCACCAAGGAAAAGAAAACAGATCAGAATCAAGTTCAAAATAATATTGCAAGTACGTCAACAGAGCCAAGTATTGAAGCAATTGTGGATAAGGTTTCATCCATGATATTTGGCCAGAGTACTGAAAAACCTTTGGTTGTAACCATAGTCAACATCGACGAACTGCAATCCAAGGATCCGATCTTTTATAAAGATGCCCAAAACGGCGACAAGATATTGATCTGGACTGAAAAGATCGCTTTATATAGCTCAAGCGCTGATAAATTGATTACTGTTGTGCCTAGAGCTTTATGGGATGCGCAAAATACTGAACCCGCTACATCGACACAGCCTGTCAAACCTTTGACAATAGATGAGAAGGCTACGATTACAGTAAAAAACGGTACAACTCAAATTGGTTTAGCCAAAACAGTCGGCGATCTATTGATGCAAGGCGGCCTTAATGTGGTCAAAACAGGCGACGCAAAGAGCAAGAATTACATTCAAACGCAGATTATTCGCTTGACCAGCGAAGCTTATCCAAAGACTGAGGAAACTCTGAAGAAAGATCTAAAAGTCGAAGTCACGCAAGGTATCCCAGCTAACTATTCGGACAAAACAGATTATATTGTGATAGTAGGCGCAGACCTGATCTCAGAATAACAGCTTATTAACACGCATTAAGATCAAGTCAACATCCAAAAGAGGTCTATGATGACTTCTTTTTTCTTTCTTCTTTTTTCTTTCGTATAATGTATTCAGCTTCTGATGTATGTATCTGAGGTCGTCCGTAAGGGCAAAATATCTTCATTTCGCGTGAAGCGTTTGTGAAGTTTAAAAACAAAAACAAACATGCGTGACTTTTGATCGTCCGTGCTTGGAATTAAAAGTCGCGAAAAATCGCATGCAATGTGTTTGGATTGCGTGCGTTTTTATTTTAGTCTAACCTATTGCCATGCGAATCATCTCAGACCTGCACATACACTCCCGCTTTTCGCGCGCCTGTTCAAAAGATCTGACCATCCCTAATATTGCTAAGGCTTGTGAGCGCAAAGGCATTGATTTCGTGGGCACAGGCGATGCCCTGCACCCGATTTGGCGCAAAGAGATAGCAGACAGCCTTGTAGAGCGCGAAGGAGCGTATTATTTGGCTGACGGCTCGTCTAAAACCGCATTTTGCCTCACGACCGAAGTTTCTTGCATCTATAAAAAAGGCGACAAGACGCGCCGGCTGCATCATGTGATTGTTTTTCCTGATTTGCAGGCCTTGGAAAAAGTCGCAAACAAGCTTACAGATGATGGTTATAACCTGAAAAGCGATGGCCGGCCCATCATGGGCCTTGATTCGCAAAAGCTTTTAAATATCCTTTTGGAGATTGATGAGCGCATTCTTTTGATACCAGCACATGCTTGGACGCCTTGGTTTGCTATTTTTGGCTCAAAATCAGGTTTTGACTCAATGGAAGAGTGTTTTGGCGAGGATTCAAAGTATGTCTATGCGATTGAGACAGGGTTATCGTCTGATCCGCCCATGAATTGGCGGATAAGCGCACTTGATCGCCTGTTCCTCGTCAGCAACTCAGATGCGCATTCATGCGACAACTTGGGGCGTGAAGCAAATGTGTTTGAAATGGAAAAACCGTCTTTTGCAGAATTGCGGCGCATACTCGTCGAGCACGACGCGCCTAAATTTATTGAGACGCTTGAGTTTTTTCCTGAAGAAGGCAAATACCATGTAGATGGGCACGCTGACTGCAAGTTTTGGTGCGAGCCCGAGAAGTCGCGCAAACTGGGAAACAAGTGCCCTAATTGCGGAAAGCCTCTTACGATCGGCGTTCTCTCTCGCGTACAGGATTTGGCAGACCGTCCAGTCAGTCCTGAGCGCCCAGCCAAGTCAGCGCCTTTCCGCAGTATCATCCCTTTGCGCGAATTGATCGCAAATTGCTTGGGCGTGGGCAAGGCAAGCAAAAAAGTAAAAGAAGAATATGACAGGCTTATATCGAACGCATCCGAGTTCTCGATCCTTCTCGATTTGGACGAAGGGCGTTTGAAGTCATTCACACGCTCCGACATCGCAGAGGGTATAGTGCGCATGCGCAACAGGGAAGTGGAGATCAGCCCTGGGTATGACGGGATATTCGGACAAGTGCGCGTTTGCAGCGACAAGAAAAAACCAGCGCAACAAAATCTATTATAGACAAACCCCGCTCTTTCGAGCGGGGTTTTCCTCCTATAGGAAGAAATCTTTATGAAAATTAAATCTTCTTGGATTTCTTCGCTGCCTTCTTCTTCTTGGTGGCCTTCTTCTTCGTTGCCTTCTTCTTTGCCATGTTAATCACCTTCCTTTCTTTTGGGTTCTGTCCCGATAAAATATCAGGATCAGTTATCGCAGTAAATATTTTTTACGTTTTGTTATCTGCGACTGTAAATGTATTATATCACAATTTTTTCAAGTCAAGGAGAATTGAACGCAGATGGCAGCTATCAGACGACAGATGGCAGCGAAAATTTTTGTTGACGGGAATATTTTTGAATTTAGAATTTTATTTTTTGAATCACCGAAAAAATGGCGATAATAAAGGTCAAAATGCATATTAAAAAAACTTTTTCGGGTTCATGAACGCCGAAAAAATAAAAATTATCGTCAGCGAACGGTTCTTGTGCGGATTTTACGACATCAATGTTATCCACAAGCTACCCGCTGAAAAAATTAATTTACAAAAAATTTCCCGTTTGGGAAATTTTTATGAACTGAATCCGCTTACACGCTCTCGACTTCTACCGGCGCTTCTTCTTTGGTCGAGCATTCGGCGCACACGCACTCGGCCTCTTGCACTGCAGCTCCGCACTCGCACTGGCATGTGCCATTCTCGCAAGCCATTGGCGCCTTGCACTCTGGACATGAGCAAGCCTCTTGAGTAACTTCGCCGCCGCATTTGGAACAATTCATAATTGAACAACTTAAATAAATAAGTGAAAAAAGGATAACATACTATCCTGATTATTTAAAATCAAAAGTGGCCAATACATCCTCTATACTGATCGTCGCAATGCCTTTGCGCGCGCTCGTCGCCTTATCTTTCGGCGGATTCTTCATCCATATGAGATGCGTTTTGCTGCCGTTGTACAGAACACTGAGAACTGCCGCGCTCTTTATGCTGTCTGAGGTCGAAGCATTCGATAATGGCCCTTTGACGCCGGTTATGACATGTCCGCTGACCAAGTAAGCGACTGGAGTGGATGTGGCCAATCTGGCGAAAAGCAATTGTTCGGTCTGCGAGCTGTAGGGCATGATCGAGGCCCAAGGCCCATCAGATGCTTGTTGCTGGCTGCCTGTGCTTTCTATCTTGCCGATGATGTTTATTCCGCTTTCATCATTGGATGCGGTCTGCGATTCAGGCGGATACTTGAACGATAGACCCAAGCTGGAGGAGACGACCGAGTTCCAGTTGCTGACCAGTCTTGGTGAGGGTATTGGTAGGACTTTGGCCGAAACAAGGAGCTTCCTTTCCAATTCAAGCAAGCGCAGGGCTTCTTGGGCTTTTTCTATTTCCTGGTTAGCCTGCGAAAGCTTTTGGTTTGTTTCCAAGACGGCTTTTTCGCGTTCTTCCTGGGCTTTAATCGCATCAGCTCTGGCTTGTTGAGCCTCATTGGCCAGGTTTTTTCGGTCTAAATTCGCCAGATGCAGGAAGTAGCCCGTGCCTAAACCTACGAAAATAGCACCTAACAGGACAGATAAGAGGATGGACCAGGCTTTTTTCATAAGTATGTAGCCACCTGATTTTGATGTATATGCTTACATAAATCAAGAGCAAGGAGTTGACTAAACCTTGCAAACTCCGTATTCTTATGCCGTTCTGGGCCCTTAGCTCAGCTGGTAGAGCATCGCGTTTGCAACGCGGGGGTCATCGGTTCGAATCCGATAGGGTCCACCACAAAAAAACTCCAGAAATGGAGTTTTTTGCTAGCTTAAGTTATATTGTAAATATGCCTTTTATTTATATTCTTTATTCAAAAATACACTGTGCAAACATGGAATGTAGTACCGGATGACAATACGATCCAACGGGTGATTGAGGCCTTAAGACTCAATGGTATTGAGGCTGTTGCGGTTGAAGACTTTGAGCAGGCTAAAGAAGCGGCTCTAGAATCTGTTCCAGCCGGGGGCGAGGTCATGACAATGTCGTCAGTGACTTTGGATGCGCTTGGCATATCCAAAGAGATTAATGAATCCGGCAAATATAAATCAGTCCGCATGAGGTTCAAGGCCATGGATCCAAAAACACAGCAGCAAGACATGAATAAATTGGGCGCTGCCCCGGAATATTCCATGGGCAGCGTGCATGCCATCACAGAAGACGGGCATGTCCTGATCGCCTCAGCCTCGGGCAGCCAATTGGCCGCGCATGTCTACGGAGCCGGGCATGTGGTTTGGGTGGCTGGCGCGCAAAAGATCGTGAAAAATACTGATGATGGCATCAAGCGCATCTATGAGCATTGTCTGCCTTTGGAAAACGAAAGGGCCATGAAGGCTTATGGCAAGAACAGCAGCGTGAACAAAATGCTTATCATCAACAAAGAGTCTGTGCCAGGGAGGATGAAACTTATTTTAGTGAAACAGGTCGTTGGTTTTTAAAATGAGAGCTAAATAAAAAGACACCCTTGCGGATGTTGAGTAGTCAACTTTTTTTCAGCAACTCGGATGCTTTCAGCAATCGCCGGGCCTCTTGGCGGCAAGAATGACGCAGGACGTCATAAATTTCTTCAATTCCTCGGAACCATGTATAGCGCCCACCGCGGCCCTCTGGGTGTTCAGCAGTCGCTTCCCTGATTACGATGCGCATGGTGCCATCGCGATTGAAAAAGAATTTGCTGGTCGGGCTCTGTTCATCCTGGGGAACCAGGAAATAAGCAATCAAGTCGCCTTCACGCAACTGGTCGACATAGAGCTTCCATGTTTCAGGCTTGCGCAAATCAATGACCTCGGGCTCCAGATGGCGGGAGTAGGCCTTCACATCCTTCAAGATGCCTGCGAATTGGAACGAGAGCTGGTGCAAGAGCTTCCTAAGCTCATCAGCTCCCGCTCCCGTTGGGTCGGAAAGCGAGTCTGGACTGAGCTTAAAATGCTCCATTTTTTGCCTCCTGCCATTCTTTTTATGCTAAAAAGACAAATCGGTCAAGTCCTCTGACTTTCGTTGCCCTGCTGGCAAGAGGGGGTATAAAAATAGCCGCCAAGCTCACTCAAGTGAGGCTGTGGCGGCAGAGGAAGAAAGTTCGATCGGTTGTTGTTCTCGAGGCGGCATCATCTCCTGGATCTTTGCTCCGCAATCCAGGAAATCAGCGTGCATTGACGGCTCGACTTTTCCCAACTCTGGCTGGTCGCTGATCATTTGCTGGAGATCCTGGAACTCGTTGTTGGCCCGCTCCAGGACAAGTTTTCGTTCGGCTTGATCCTGAGCAGACAGAGCTTTGGAAAGGAGTAGGACACAGGAAGTGCCCAGGTAGCAGTAATCAAGCCAGGCCAGGTGCTTATCAAAGGCAGATGCTTCTTTGGCCGTGAGGCTTGAAGCCTTGGTCTTGATGTCGTCGCGCAGACTCTGGATGCGGTTGCGTGCGAACTTGTCTCCGCCCTCGCGAATTTGGCGAATCCTGAATTCTACGATCCTGGCCGTGATAATGTCCGGCGTCAAAGGTTTTTCTGCGTCTTCTTGGGGAGCGATCTTGTTTTTCTTGGCTCTTGCCATGGGCAGCACCTCATTGGAAGATGAGGCATGTTATACCAGAAAAAGGGCAAAATGTCAAGATATAAAACAGCCCCGGTTTGGGGCTGGATTATCGCTTGTTTTATTAAGGTTTAATTATGAGGTTATTGCTGTACACCCCACATTTGCCGCCCAGATATTCGCAGACCCGGAAATAATATGTTTTTCCGGTTTCCAAATCGTTCCATGTATCAGCCCTAGTTTTGGAATCCGATAAATAATGGTAGTCATCCCCAGGGTAGACTGGATTTGGTTCATCATTGACCACGACTTTAAAGCCCATGGGCGATTCCATGTTGGCCAAGGTCCAGCTCAAGCTCGCCTTGCCATTTGCGACTGAACCGGACAAGACTAGGTTGCCGTTGGAAGTGTTTGCCGTCGGGGAGGGCTTGGATGATGTTTTCTTCGAAGTATCTTTTAAATAACCGGTCAGCTCATCAATAGATATTTGCTTCAGCACTCCATCCTGGCCAACATAATACAGTTGTCCAAGATGCTGGACGCGCATTATGATTTTGTTCTTAAGCTGTTTCACCAAAGAGCCGAAACCGTTTTTGAGCTTGGAATAATTCTGTTCGCTTACGCCGACGACTTTCTGCTTGTCGATCTTTACTGTCACCTTTTTGGTTTCTTTGGGCGCTTCTTTTTGTTCGGCGATCGAAGATTTGTTAACTGCATTGATCAGCCGGCTGCCTACCCAGCCCGTGTTTTCACCGTATTTTACCTTGTACCAGCCATCGGTCTCGGCAATGATATTGACCTTGGCATTCTGCGGTATGACTGTGATGACAGCAGAGTCTGTCATGCAGGCGCGCTCGCGCATGCGCGAACCGATCGTAGTTTGGCCTGTCATGCTGCGCTCATAAACAGGGTCTTGTTCGCAATCTTCGGCTTTGGCTTGGCTCGCGACTCCGAGAAGTACTATCAAGCCAAGTGCAAGTGAGTATAAAAATCGTTTGTTCATAAATAAAAACATGGATTAAGTCTCTCTTAATGATGCATTTTGCTGTTTAAACCATGGCGAATAGCCTCCATAGTCTCGTCTGGGGCGTATTCATATCCTTGCCGGACGAGCTCATAGAGGTCTTTTGAAAGATTCGGATGATCGTGGATTGCATTTAGTATGTCTTTATCTGGCACCCGATCTCCGCCGTGGCGCTGGCAGAGTTCGATGAGGTCATTGGCCAAAGCCCATAACTCTTCCTTGGGTGTACCATTGTTTAATTTGGCAGAAATTTTTTTGAGGACTTGCTCCTGGATAAATTCTTTTTTCATCCACATATTATAGCAAAAAGGACACCGAAATGTCGGGTTGTGTAAAGTCTCGGAGTTCGCATCAGGGTTAAACGCGAGTTTTTGGCTGGCACTTTGGGCAAAAATGCGTGCCGCGCTGGGAGATGGTTGTCTTCTGGATCGTAGTTGCGCAGATTGGGCAGGGCAAGCCTTTTTTGCCATAGACCTTGAGTTTGCTTTCAAACCCGCCTTTTTTGCCCTCAGCATTCACATAGTCCCTAAAGCTCGTGCCTTGGACCTTGATTGATCGGCGCAGGATTTTTTGGATGGAACGGGCCAGCCGCACCAAATCAGGCTTGGCCAATGTCCACGTGGGCCTGGATGGATGAATGTGCGCATCAAACAGCGCCTCGTCCGCATAGATGTTGCCGATGCCAGCGATGATTTTTTGGTCCATGAGCGCAGACTTGATTTTGCTGCGTTTGAATCCAGAAACCCGGTCAGCGATTTCTTCAGGTTTCAGCTCAAGAGGCTCGGGCCCGTATGAGCCCAGGATTTTTTCAAGCTCGCGATTTGAGACTATACGCATAAAACCAAAAGTGCGCATGTCAGACCATAGAACACGCTTGCGCCCGAAATCAAAAATCATGCGGTCGTGCTTGGTTGGCGAATAGTGCTTATCAATCAGTACAAGCTTGCCTGTCATTTTGAGATGGGTGGTCAGATTTGTGTCGTTGCTAAACTCCCAGATAATCAATTTGGCGCGGCGGTAGATTTTGAGCAGTTTTTTATTGATCAGTTTTTTTGCGAATGCCGCTTCAGCTGGGAACTCGCGTCCGGTTTTGAATACTAAAATATCTTTGACTGTTTGTCCGGCCAACTCATGATCCAATCTTCTGGTAATAGTCTCAACCTCTGGCAGCTCAGGCATATATTGATACATGTTACACGCTGCGTGCTCCACGGGAAGGGGGATTGACAAAAAGTCGTAATTCTGCGTAAATATACCCGGTACATTAAAGGAGAAAGACCATGGGGAACAGGACTCTGAGCCCAGAAGTGCAAGTCAAGGCTCAGGAATTTTTCCGGTCTTGGCTCAATGCAGTTGAGGTTTTCTTGGGGGGTTATGTCGGACGTGCTCTTTTGGAAGATCTCCCTGAATACAGGCGGCCAGTGATGCGTTCTGCGTTGATCGCGCAGATCCAAGTTCCGGATGACGTAGACGAGCAGCTTGCTCGGGCCATCCAGGATATGAGGTTTGAAAAACGCATGTGGGCCAAGAGCCAGCTTCGCGAAGTCCTTTCTGCGCACAACATGAACGATCAGCTTGAGCGCGAGTGGGTGGCTTTGGAGGCTGACGCGCGCGGCAATGTGTCCAGCGTCAAGCGAGTTTCTTCATGGAGCCTCAAGGCAGTTCAGCCAGATGCTTCGCCATCCACAGCAGGTCCAGAAACCTTGCCAGCTCCGCCTTCGGAGCCTGAATCGCCTGAGTCTGACTCCAAGTCAACCATGCCGGCTCCGCCTATTCCTGGAAGGCCAACTATTCCGGCAGCATATAATCCTCAGGCTCTGCAGGACTGGAATGACACAGGTAAAGTTCCTTCTTTGGACAACCTGTTCAGTGCTCTGCCGGTCGACGCAGTATTTGATGTAGAGGTTCCTGTCGAGCCTAGCTCAACTCAGTCCGAGCTGAACTTAGCCCAAGCTGAAACGCGGCGCGCGATCATTCCACCTCCGTCTGACCAAGAAGACGCACCAGAGATCCAAGTCGAGGAAGACCTTGGCGCAGAAACGCCTACCTCGGAAATGGATCTGGTGTTTGAGCAATTCTTGAAGGACGATTAGCGGCAACTTATGCCGCTTTTTTAGTCTTGACGTTTTGGGTGTTTTGTGGTATTCATGAAAGCAGGGAGGTGGTCATGAATGAGGAAGAAAACAGGTTTAGCGCAGTAGTGGATCGATGGATAGTCCTGTACGCTTTGTTCCTTGGAACGCTCGAAGGCTTGGACATGGTGAAAGATGTCCAGAGCTCTGAGCGCGATTATTTTTTCTGCATGCTCAACACATATGCAGATTTCACCCCCGAAGCTGATGAGGACGCGAGGGCTTTTTTCAAGGATCAGCGCACCGAAGTGTTTGGCTGGGCATTGGAAACCATGCTCGAGAAGTGCGAAGACGCTGAAGACCAGAAGAAAGCAGCCCGGAGACGCTGCTTTGACCTATTCCGCATTGCTGCCGAGATCGCACGCCGCACCAACGACATGGCTTTGCTGAACGAAACAGCCAGCAGGCCTGAGACAGTGCGAGCGCCAGATGGCTTGATGCAGACTTTAGTGCGGGATCAGTCCAAGCCAGCCTCAAACAGGTCTAGGCCGACTGTCCCAGTGGCGTGCGATGCGGAATTCCTCAGGAGGCTTGAGGCTGAGGCGCGGATCGCAGAAGAAGACATGGAAGCCTTTGTTGAGGCCGTGACGCAAAAATCTTTGCATCCAGTCTGCTTGCCGCCCCCGCCAAACGAAATAGCCTCGGAATCCGAGGCTCGGGCCAGCTCAAGCAGCCCACCTAGCTCTTAGCGGTTAACAGCCGCTCTTTTTTTTGCTTTCAATTTATCCAATTTGACTGCGTAAGTCGCAATCCATTTGAAGGGCGCAAGCAGGATGTTCAATACCAGCAAAATCAGGACCATCTGCGTCATCAATCTCTCGCCTGGAAAGAACTTGCTGGCAACATATAAAGCCAAGGTATTATTCAGGTAGACCATGCACAGAGCCAGCGTGGCTTTTTCCGAATTAGACCTCCACCACACCATGAAAAAAGCCATGGCCGTCAAGATCGCGACGTATAAGAGCATCACGACCATCAAGCCCGCATCATACATGGTGAAAGAGATCGGATTCTGCGTAGCGCTCTGGGCCACGATCGCGGCAATCAACACGCCAAAGGCCAAGATGGAGATTTCGCGCCACCACAGGGCATGTTTTTTGGTGAATTTGGGGAGTCGGTCTTGAGCGATCTTGGCTGCGAAAAAGGGGAGGACGATTACGATAAAAAGATTCAGGAAAAGCGAAAAGACCGGGATCGGGACAGTGCGGCCAATGGCAAACCATAATATGAAAGGGATGGTCAAAGGCGCGAGCAAGGATGTTGTGGCCGTTACGATCAGGGCCAAGCTTGTTTTGCCGCCGAACAAATCGGCGATCAAGGCAATAGTCATGCCTGTGGGCATGGCTCCGGTGATCAAAAACGCAGTCGCCCATTCAGGGGAAAAGGTTTTGGCCGGCAGCCACATGGCGATGGGCAGAAAAAGCAGCATGAAGCCATTGGCCAAAGCCAGCATTTTCCAATCTTTGGCATAGCCCACCATTTCCTTGAAATCCAGCCGCAAGCTGGAAGTAAAAAAGATGAGCATCAGCAATGGCGTGGAGTAGACAGCTAAAGGCAGGAAGAATTTCGGGAAAATAATGCCCAAAACAATGCCCAAAACCACGATCATGATTTGGTTCTCGAACAAAAAGTGCCTGGTTTTCGCGATCCAGCTCATAAAAGGCGCACCCTTACTTTGGCCAAGTCTTTATGTAAAGGATATGACTTCAGGATTCCGGCTTTTGCTCCCATGTGCGTGATGACGCCCAGGCTGTTATTCATGCCTGCACGCAAGCCTTGCTCCAAATCATCGGTCTTGATGAACGCAGCCACGAATGCGCTGCCGAAAGCATCGCCTGCGCCCGTGGTGTTGATCCTTCGGCCAGGCAAAGCATCCCCGAAGATCAGTTTTTTGTTTTTTGGATCAAAATAATATGCTCCATGCGGGCCGTCCGTGACAACAAGGGCTGTGAGGGGGAGAGGGCCTAGCTTTTTCATGACACTTTCCAGATGCCTGGGAGCTTTTTCAGCCAAACCAGCTGCTTCTTCGCGGTTCATGATCAAGATATCGGTCTGTTTGATCAGCTGGCGCAGGCTTGTCAGCCCATGGTGCAATTCGCCATTGCCTGGGTTCCAGGCGATTTTGATGCCAGCTTTTTTCGCGTGCGCAAAGATAGGCTTTATCTTTTTCAGGTCTTCGCTGATGGAAGTCAGATAAATCCACTTGGTTTTTACTTTGCGCCAGCTGATAAGGTCAGGGTTCAATTGGGCGGCGGCGCCTCTATAGGCAAGTATGCTGCGCTGACCAGTGCCCGCGAGGATAATCACCGAATAGCTGGTTTTTTCCTTGTATCCGACCTGGGTTTCTCTGACCTTCACTTTGTTCTGATGCAGAACATCCAAGATTTCGCGGCCATTCTGGTCATCGCCCACGCGGCAGATGCAATTTGTCCTTAAACCAAAACGCTGAAAAGTCACGGCCGCGTTCGTGGCGCCGCCGCCGGTCTCGAAAACCACATCATCCACTGCGATTTTTGCGCCCATGGGAAGGCGAGCATCAAAACCATCCGGAGCACTGGCATCTTTTTCACGTTCAAAATGCGTGCTGCGTACAAATACGTCGCGCGTACCCGCCCCTATGGTGCACACGTCAAACCTGGAGAACATTGTCGGTATTATAGCATATTAAGTAGGCAGGAAGGGCACCCACGAGAGGTGCCCCAACGAGTACCCCGACAAATGACACAAAAAATACGATATGTTAACCTAGTCGCGTATGAAAAAGCTCAGCATCTTTATCGCAAGCCTCGCTTTTATCTGGTTTGCTTTTGTTGTCCCGGCCCAAGCCGCCCCAGCAGACCAGGAAGTCATCAAAAATTTCAGTGCTCAGGCCACGCTGACCCCGGACCGCATGCTGAAAGTCAAAGAGACCATTGAGTATGATTTTGGTTCTACGCCAAAGCACGGCATATATAGGTATATTCCCGAGGCTTATTCGCGCAATGGCTTGCGCTACAACCTGAGGTTTGATGTTTTAGCTGTTAAGCGCGACGGCCAGAGCGAGCCATATGAATTGAGCCGCACAGGCGGCGACATGCGCCTGAAAGTCGGGAGAGCGGATTCCACCATGACTGGCGCCCATGTCTACGTCATTGAGTATCAGACAGACAAGGCCATCAACTTTTTCAAGGATCACTCAGAGCTGTATTGGAATGTGAACGGCATTGGCTGGCCTGTGGCAGTGGAGAAAACATCTTTTGAATTGATTTCACCGCTGGGCGCATCCACCACTCAGCAGTTCGCATGCTTCACCGGGCACTTGGGTTCGACTGAGAACTCGTGCTCGCTTTCAAGCACCAAAGATTCTTTGCTTGTATCTGCTGACCGCTTGTTGAATCCAGAAGAGACCATGACAGTCGTCTTCAGCTTCCCCACGGGCATGATCAAGCAGCCTACTGGCTGGGAAATTTTTTGGAGCACGTTCAAGGACAATGTCATCCTTATCTTTCCGTTGATCGCCTTGGCCATCATGCTTTATTTATGGAGCACGCGCGGCAAAGACCCGCCGCCGGACACGATCATCCCCCAATACGACATACCTCAAGGCTTGGATCCCATGCTTTTGTCTGCGGCTTTGGGCGAGGGTGTGATTCCGAGCCGGGGAGTGACGGCTGATTTGATAGAAATGGCGCGCAAAGGCTACCTGAAAATAGAATATGGCGAAGAAAAGAAATTATTCGGCACCAAGCAGATATTCACTTTCGTGAAAGGTAAGCTGCCGGCAGACAATCCGAAGTGGCACAGGACCCTTTGGAACGGATTGTTTGATGGCGGAGACTCGGACAAGGCGACTATTGAAGATTTGAAAGAAAAGCAATTCTATTCAGATATCCAAAAAGCCAAAGTTCAGGCCACGCCAGAGCTGAGCAAGCTTCATATCTTTGCGTTCAATCCTTATGCTGTGCGCTCCTTGTATGTTGTGGCGGCCTTGATTTCCGCATTTGTCGTGCAAGTGATCGGCAATGACACCCCAGCCGGCATATGGGCGGCTGTCATGACTTTTTTGGCTGTCGCTATCGTGGGCTGGTTCATGCCGCGCCGCACAAAAGAGGGGACAGCCTTGGTGGCTGAGGTCAAAGGCTTTAAATGGTTCTTGAGCGTGACCGAAGAGGAACGCCTTAAGTTCCATAATGCCCCAGCCCGGACGCCAGCCCAATTCATGGAGTTTTTGCCGGCTGCCATTGCGCTCGGCGTGGAAACTGAATGGGCTGAACAGTTCAAGGATCTACAGATTCCGCCGCCAGACTGGTATAACGGCAACATGAGCACGTTCAATAGCATTCTTTTGGTCAATTCGCTTTCCAGCATGCATACGGCCGCAGCATCCGCGGCTTATTCGCCTCCGGCCAGCACCGCAGGCGGCGGAGGGTCAGGTTTTTCCGGTGGAGGAGGCGGCGGCGGTTTTGGTGGCGGTGGCGGCGGGAGCTGGTAAACTTCAGTCATCCTGAACTTGATTCAGGATCCCGTCACTGATGTGCATCAGTACTTCTGTATCGAGATGCTGAAACTAGTTCAGCATGACGACTAGTTTGACGGTTTTTTGTATAGGTTATATCCTACTATCCATACCTGGGGGGTAGGTATGCCTATTTTATGAACCAAAACAAGCAAAAAGCCTTGCTCAGCTATAAAAAAGCCTCGTCTTTGCTCAAACGCATCATTGAGATGACTGAGTCAGACACATATTGCATGGATATCATGCAGCAAAACTTGGCTGTAATAGGCTTGCTTAAGTCTGCGCACCAGACTTTAATGGAAAACCACCTCAACACCTGCTTCAAGGCGGCCATGGAAAAGAGCGATGCTAAGCGCAAGCAGAAGATGATCGAAGAAATCCTCAAAGTTACTAAGCTAGCCAGCAAATAGCTATGAAACGCAGCCTGGCAACATATATAGGAGTAAGCCTTAGCATATGGATGGCCATTGGCGTTTTTTGTTCGCACATTTTTATGCAGCCAGCCCAGGCTGCAGGCATCATGCCTGGCCATTGTATGGGTATTTCGGCCAGTGACTCCAATATTTTGCCTCAAGCTTCAAATGCCAGTCTACCGGATTGCTGTGTCAGCCAAAACGACAGCTCCTCAAATAAACCAGCGACTTTTAATGCCCTGAGTTTTGATTTACAGGCAGCTGATCTGACTGAAAGCACGACTTTTTCCATAACAACAAGCCAAACAAGCATAAAATGCTTGCATTTTTCCCAGGCACCGCCTGGTCTTGTGTTGGTCAACACCACGATTCTGCGCGAGTGAAGTCTTCATGTTTTTGTCATTGCGAGGAGTTTGACGACGAAGCAATCTCACTGTATTGCTAGTGAGATTGCCACGCCTTCGGCTCGCAATGACGGGTAGTATTAATTGAACATTAGTAATTATCTTATGAAGACTGAAAACAATAAAATTATCGTGCCCATAAAAGGCATGCATTGCAAATCATGCGAGATTCTGATTGAAGAAAAACTTAAAGGAGTGGAAGGCGTGTCAAGAGTTGAGGTGGATCACAAGCAGGCCAAGGCAGAAGTCCATTTTCGCGACAATAAGCCTGACGAAAAGATGATTGAAGAAGCGATTGCGAGCGCAGGCTATCAAGTCGGTGAAGCAGGGCCAGATGAATTGATCATAAAAGACAAAAAAGCCTATTGGGATTTGGGCATGGCCTTCCTGATCTTGGTCAGCATCTATTATGTCGGCAAAGCTTTGGGCTTTGGCAACCTGGCAGGAGCAGCGACCTCGGGCTCATCCAGCTTGCCCGTCGTCATTCTCGTCGGATTAACAGCCGGCTTCTCGACTTGCATGGCTTTGGTAGGAGGCTTGGTGCTCGGTGCATCTGCGCGCCATGCTGAATTGCACCCTGAAGCAACCTGGTCGCAAAAATTCAGGCCGCACCTGTACTTCAATTTGGGCCGGGTCATGTCATTCTTCTTGCTAGGCGGAATCCTTGGAGCAATCGGATCCTTCTTTAGTCTTTCGTCGTTTTTCTTGGGTCTTTTGACGCTCGCAATCGGAATAGTCATGCTGATCATGGGCTTGCAGTTGATTAATATCTTCCCGTGGCTGGAAAAATGGAAACTGACTTTGCCTAAAAGCATCAGCAATGCCTTAGGCTTGGCCAAGCATCAAAAAGAATATTCCCACACCGGGTCAATGATTTTGGGCGCTGGCACATTCTTTTTGCCTTGCGGCTTTACCCAGGCCATGCAGATTTTGGCCATGGGCAGCGGCAGCTTTATTCGCGGCGCACTCATCATGTCGTTCTTTGCGCTCGGCACAGCGCCTGGCTTGCTTGGCATTGGCGGACTGACCTCAATCGTAAAAGGCAAAATGACCGGCAAGTTCTTTAAAGTCGCTGGCTTGGCCGTGATCTTCTTCGCCTTATTCAATATCAGCAATGGTTATCGCCTCACGGGCTGGAATATCAGCTGGGCCGCCGGGAATAATGGAGTTCAGCTCAATGATCCGAACGTGATAATGCAGAACGGAGTGCAAATCGTGAGAATGGCCCAGACCGGAAGGGGTTATGCGCCTTCATCATTCATCATCAAGAAAGGAATCCCGGTCAAATGGATCGTTGACTCGCAGAATGCCTATACATGCGACAGTGTTATCGTGGTTCCATCCTTGAACATCAGGAAAAATCTGGTGGCCGGCGAAAATATCATTGAGTTTACGCCTGCGCAGGTTGGAAAAATCACATTCTCCTGTTCCATGGGCATGTATTCCGGGCAGTTTAACGTAGTTGATGGATCCGGAGCAGTCGCACCGTCTGCGCCTTCTATTGCAACTCGCGGATCCAGTTGCGGTGGCAGCGGCGGAGGTTGCGGTGGCAGCGGCGGAGGAGCTCCCAAACCTGTGGTTCAGGCACCTCCAGCTCAAGCAATAGATGATGTGCAAATCATTAATGCTGGTTTCACGTACAACAATGACATCCAACCCAATACGTTCACGGTCAAGGTCGGCAAACCAGTGCGGTTCGTGGTCAATCCTACGGAAAACGGAGCTGGCTGCATGAGCACGATCATGATTCCAGGCTTGTATAACAATCCGATTCAGATAAGCGCTGGCCAGCAGATAGCAATGGAATTCACGCCCACTAAAACAGGGCAATACCAAATAACCTGCGCCATGGGAGTGCCGCGCGGCACGATTAACGTCCAATAATATATGAAACTATTATTCAGACTCCAGGGCATTACCTGTGAGGCTTGCGTTAAATTATGCGAAATGAAAATCAAGAAAATTAACGGAGTAACCAATATCGCATATAATGTATCCAATGGAGTCATGGAAGTGGATTCTGATGGCCAGATCAATCTCGGACAAATCCAGACTGTTTTGGCAAACACTCCCTACAAGGTATTAAGCATATAATTATGTCTCAAAATATTAAATTGAAAATCAGCGGCATGCATTGTGCTTCGTGCGTGCAATTGATCAAGGAAGAGCTGAAAGATGTGCAAGGGTTTGAGTCTGCGGAGATTGACCACCAAACCGGGGATGCCACGATTATTGCGTCCGAGCAAGCTTCTTTGGACGAGATTTTGGCTGCAATAAAACGAGCTGGCTATTCGGCGGTGGCTGCAAACCAGCAGGAAAATCCGTTTGATGGGCCCATAAAAATCAAACTTCAGATTGACATTGAGGCGAACGGCAAAACTTTCAGGGCCAATAACGTGACCATGGATCATTCAGAGCACATGGGCCATGCAATGCCCATGGAAGTTGAGCCAGAAGTGAAGGAAATCCAAAAGATATCAGACCCAAAGCGTGTTGAGCTTTCAATCTCTGGCATGCATTGCGCGTCGTGCGCCTTGATTATCGAGAAGTCAGTCAAGAAAGTGCCTGGCATTGCGCAGGTCAACGTCAATTTCGCATCTGAGAACGCTGCTGTGGTATTCAGCGGGAAACAAAACATACCGGCCGTGATTGAAGCTGTGAAAAAAGCCGGCTACTCGGCTCAGGAGGTACCGATCGGGGATAGTGATTTCATGGAGCATAAGCATGCGGCCACCACAACAGGATATTTGCGCAGGTTCATCATCAGCGCAATCTTGAGTTTGCCCATGGTCTACTTCATGCTCATGGATTTTGTGGTTGGAGCGCCATTCAGAATCGCTCTGTTGCCCTATGTAGGCATCGTATCCTTGATTTTGGCCACGCCCATACAATTCATCATCGGCGCGGGTTTCTACAAAGGCACTTGGTCCAGTTTGCGCATGAAAATGTTCAACATGGACAGCTTGATTGCCATTGGAACATCAGCGGCCTTCATCTACAGCTTGGTCAGCTTTGTCTTGTTCTTCGTCAAAACCGGTTCACCTATTGGAATTGATGGCAAGATCCCGGATTTGTACTTTGAAACATCCGCGTTCTTGATCACATTCGTCATGCTCGGCAAATGGCTTGAAGCGCGCACTAAAGGCAAGACGTCTGAAGCTCTGAAAAAGCTCATGGGCTTGCAAGCCAAGACAGCGCGCGTGATCCGTGGCGACAAGACAATGGATATTCCGGTGGATCAAGTGGTCAAAGGCGACATAGTGATGGTCAGACCAGGCGAAAAAATTCCGGTTGACGGCAAAATCATCAAAGGCTCATCCGCTGTTGATGAATCGATGATTACGGGCGAAAGCATGCCGATCGAAAAAAACGTCGGAGACAATGTCATTGGCGCAACCATGAACAAGACCGGAAGTTTTGAGTTTCAAGCCACGAAAGTCGGGGGAGAGACTGCCTTGGCCCAGATCATCAGATTGGTTGAGCAGGCTCAAGGTTCGCGTGCGCCCATCCAAGGTTTTGCAGACCGCGTATCAGCCTGGTTTGTGCCAGCCGTACTCGTCATTGCCGTGCTGACATTCATCGTCTGGATGCTGTTGGGCGCAGGCTTGCAATTCTCGCTCATGGCCTTCACTGCCGTGCTCGTGATTGCCTGCCCATGTGCTTTGGGCTTGGCCACGCCGACTGCGATCATGGTCGGCACTGGCAAGGGCGCGGAAAAAGGCATCTTGATCAAAGGCGGAGAGCCGCTTGAAGCTGCATGCAAGATCAATGTTGTGCTGTTTGATAAGACCGGCACCATCACCAAGGGCAAGCCCGAGGTGACTGATGTTTTGTCAATTGGTATGGACGAGGATGAGGTCATTTCTATCGCGGCCAGCATTGAAAAGCAATCTGAGCATCCTTTGGCCGAAGCCATCTACAAGCACGCGGAAGAAGAAGGCATTGCTTTGGAAGAAGTTAAGGATTTTAAAGCCATTCCTGGGCACGGCGTGCAAGCCGAGGTCAACGGACACGTCTATTATCTGGGCAATAGGAAGTTGATGGAAGAAATTGCTGGTGCTGATATAGAAAAAATAAACCGCAAATCCAAAAAACTTGAGGAGCAGGGCAAGACAGTCATGTTGCTCGCGCGAGCCAATGAAATCGTTGGCGCTGTAGCCGTGGCAGACACAGTCAAAGACACGTCGCGCGAAGCAATTGAAAAATTAAAGAAGCTTAAGATCGCAGTTTACATGGTAACTGGCGACAATGAGCGCACAGCCAAAGCTATCGCCTCGCAAGTTGGCATTACGAATATTTTGTTTGAGGTTTTGCCCGAGGACAAAGCCGGCGAAGTAAAGAAACTTCAGGATACGGGCAAAAAAGTAGCCATGGTCGGCGATGGCATTAATGACGCACCGGCTCTAGCTCAGGCGGACCTGGGCATTGCCATGGGCAGCGGCACGGATGTGGCCATGGAATCAGGCGGCGTCGTGATCATGAAAAATGATTTGCGCGATGTTGTGACTGCGATTGAACTTTCGCGCGAAACAGTCAACAAGATCAAGCAGAATATGTTTTTTGCCTTGTTCTACAATATGGCTGGCATTCCGATTGCCGCGCGCGTTTTCATGGGCCTGGGCCTTATCCTCAAGCCAGAGCTGGCTGGCCTGGCCATGGCCATGAGTTCAGTCTCAGTCGTGACGAATTCGCTCTTGCTCAAAACATTCAAACCCGGAAAAACAAACTATCTTTCCTTGGCCGCACCAGTGGTCATGGTCTTGGTCTTCGGATTCTTTTTCCTGGAGTTTGCACGCCTGAGCACTGGCATGAAATAAAAAATCCCGTAGAGACGTTGCAACGCAACGTCTCTACGGGGTGAGGTCAGCGAGGAAGAGGCGGGGGTCCGCCTCGGCGTTTCTTGGAGCCTGGCGATGCTTCGCCGGGCTTCTTGATGCGACGCTTGTCCAATTCGGCTCTGAAAGCCGTCTTCAAGGCGTCCAAGTCGCCGGCTAGGACTTCGGGCTTGTCGTATTCCTCGGAGTCCAGCTCCACCAGCAGGATTCGCAAGATCCGGCGCGACGTATCGTCATTGGGCCAAGTGTTGTCGAAGATGATCCCCTCAACCTTGTGCAACATGGCTATGGGCATGTCACCTACAGCCTGCGCCTCGAAGTTGAAGTCTGTCTTGATTCGGCCCTGGACTTCCCTGCGCTTCAAGTCGAGCAGAGAAGAAGTCGTGTTGGTCTCTACCGGAGGGGGAGGCGCATCGCTCGGCGCGCCGCCGGCGGCCCGGAATTGGGCACTGATGCCGGTGTTGTCGACCGGGATGGTGTATTCCTTGCCCTCAGGGTTTTCTTCCGTGGGCTCATCAGCCTCAACTCTTGCATTCACCTCGTCCAAGAGGTCGGTTACGTCCACGACTTCGGACGGCAGAGCTCCGGGGGCAATGGATTCGGTGCCGACATCAATGGTCGTGTCATCGTCGCGCCTGATGGGCGGACCGCCATTCAATTCATCGTCGTCCTGTTCCACGGCCGCCTTCATGGCATCTACAACTTCGGATGGGCGGGGTCTGCTGACTAGCTCGGCATAGGTCGCACTGATTGAGCGTCCGCTATTCTTGGCAGGTTGGCCACCGCTGACTTCTTCGTCAGGCGGCGGCACTATGCTTTTGGGCTTGTGTCCTCATCAATGCCCTCGATACCAAAGCCCATGGCCATGCCGACAGCATTGATCACCGGGCTGAAGTCAGACGAGTCAAAGGAGTCTACCAGGGTCTGGAAACCGACCATTTCCATCTCGGATTTGGCCGTGAATTCAGCGAGCTTGCTTTCGTGCTCAGCCTTGATGCGCGCCCGATCCACTGCGACGCGCTTCTCGATGGGGATGCGCTTCTGCCAGGTGGCCGGGTCAAGCGTCGTCCTGATGTCCAGGTGGGAAATCAGTCCGTGGTTGAGCGCGGTCTCGATCAGGAAAGCGATGAACTGCTTTTCGCGCGGTCCGCTCTCAGCAATCGCTGTATTCATGCCTGTTCGTAGGGCACGCCAGAATGTCTCGTTGAAGATGTACACTGCCCAGACTTCGGGATCGAAAACTTCTTCCAACTCCGCGAGAGTGGTCGCCTCGTCTTTGAGGGCACCATCTACCAGGCCGGTCTGAAGCTCGGGCGTACCAAATGATCCCAGAAGCATCTTAAGATCGAGGCGCGTGAGCTTGTAGGCAATGGATTGCCGAAGAACTGGCCTTTGGGTCAAGGCAGTGAACCTGACACTGACCGGGAAGACCTTGCGCATGTGCTCATACGACCACCAGGCAAGGGGTTCGTTTTCGGGCGAGCTTTTGATGAGCTCAAAGATTTTCACCAGCAGTCCAGCCTGAAATTTCAGCGCCGGATTCTGGTTGAAGTACTCCTGCATCTCTTGCTGCAAGACTTCCTCGGACTTGTTGTCTGTATCCTTGTGAACGAGCGGTTTGATGATCTGCATCATGTCCTCCTGAGGTTTCTATCGTGTCCTGAGTTTTGCAGAAAACCAGGTTTTTGTCAAGGTAGAGACGCCCTGCCAGGACGTCTCTACATCATGAATAAAAAAAGCCCGAATCCAGCCAGAAAGGCACAGATTCGGGATGAGGAGGGGCTAGGGCTTGATGCCCAGTTCGACTTCGATGTCAGCCTCGGTATACCTGGTTACGAAAGGGTACTCGCTAGCAGAAGAGATGGACGCACCCATGAGGTAGTTCACGAAGAACGCATCAGGTGTGAGGAACGTCCTTACATCGACTGGCCCGCCATAGATCTGTTCAAGGATCTGCGGAGATGCCCAGCGCAGCACGCGATGCGTATCCACCACATAACGCTTCGGGTCTGTCGTGATGCCAATCACGTGTGCACCCGGGCGCCTGGTCACTTGCTGTGCGCCGATTGGGATGTTTGCCAGCTGTTGCTCCGTGATCTCAAGCACGCTCAGGCAGATCTGGTTGTAGTCGTGCGCCGGGAGATATGTGTAATCAATCGGCGCATACCATGAGTCCAGCTCGATCGTGGTCGGGAACAGGTAGCGCTTCCCGTCGCTTCCGAAGTAGTACACGGAGTGAATGCCGCTGGCTTTGATCAGATTGCCTGCCTTGAGATCGCTTGGGTTGACCTTGGTGAACGTGCCGCAGCATCCCATGTACGCTTTCTGCGGATCCCAGTCCAAAGGATCACAGTAGGCCGCGGAGTTGCTGGGCGCGTCAGTTCCAACGTCTGCTCCAGCGTCGATGAGCGAAGTTCCGCACAAATAGCAAGGCGACCATGTGCCATTGAGGAGACAGACTGTACAGCCTTCTTGTTGGCCAGACGGACCGCAAACCGTACTCATCACGGTTCCAGGGTCAAAAGTGCCGCTGCATTTCACTGATTCGGATTCTGCATCCGCGCCGGCTTCAGGCTCAACCGGGCACTGGCAAGGCTCGAACTTGCTTCCATCGTCAGCACAGACCTGGGCGCCCTTGTCTCCTCCGAGGCAAGCGCATTCTACCTGTCGTCCTGGATCGCAAACCATTGGAGTCGTTGCATCCTGCTCAGCTGGCAACTGTTCGCCTTCGCCGATGGGTACTCTTTCTTGGCACCCGAACGTGAGCATGGCCACGAGCATCGCAAAAAGCACAGCGTGTTTCGTTGTCATCTTGTCTATCCTTTCGAGGAGCGTTTGGCGGTCGGGGTCCGCTGGTTGTTTTTGTCCCGTCTGACTTGACTACCCCGGCTTCGCCACCC
>CAZPAP010000002.1:0-44028 GCA_964584725.1 uncultured Gammaproteobacteria bacterium | reverse complement strand
GTAATCTCCGCAATCTTTCAGGCCTTGATAAGAATTCGCACCCCAAGTACAAGCCTTGCCTTTGGACGTGCCTTTTACGCAAGCATAACTCCCATCAAACACAGGCACTGGATCCCAGCGATAAACCTTATACACACGGGCAAAAAGATTGGTCAGCGGCACCCAGGCATTTTGCTGGGCAAACAAAGGCGCGGTCGTGACTCCGGAATCAATGAATGTCGGGGCTTTTAGGGCGCTGTCAGACAATGGCGTGGATGCGCCTACTAGCATCGGATCTGGACCGATCTTGCCTGTGGCTATGGCCGAACCGAATGGTTCATTGCGCGATGTATATCTGATGCCAAGCACCGGCAAAAAGAACCCGCCCTGGGACCAAACCCTATCTGCAAAAGCTGCGCTCTCACGCGTATTCGGAGCGATCACCTGTCCGACTTCGTGGCACACATCAGCCGTGACCACGTCCATGCGCAAATACAACCAGCCTGGATCCTGACGGTTCTTGGTCGGCAAACAGGTCGTAACCCAGAAACCCACGAATTGCCATGGGCCATCCAAGCTCACTTTGCGCGCTTCATCCGGAGCTAAGGCGTTCATCTTATCGTTGATGTTCTGGAACACAGCGCGGATGCCGAAATACGGCTGGCCCGAACGGCACTCCTCGGCATAATACAAAGCTGACTGTTCGGCAAAGCTGAACTTGTCCAATTTACCCTTATGCGTCATGAACGGCCACTTAAATTCGCTTTGGTTGCCGTTCTGGAAGCCGGTTTCCCAATATTTATAGAAGCACTGCCCCCAAGGCCCGAAAGTGCACTTGAGTTTGACTGGCGTTTCCTGCGTATCCTTAAGCACAGCCTCATTATCGCGGCTCAAGACTCCAGGGAAAGCGGCTGAGAACCTGCTGTAAAAATTTTGGGATGCGGTTTGGACCTGCTGCAGATAATTCTGGCAAGAGAACTCAGCAGCCGTATTCTTGCTGATGTCTTCGACCACTTGATGAGTCATGCCTAGCCAACGCGGATTCCACTTGCAGGCAGTACCGGCCGCGAACGGCTCGATGCTGAACTTGAACATCCCGAAATGATAATCAAAATATTTTTCGTTCTGGCCATAGGTCGAGTTCACATCCGGGATGAAATATTCCATGTATGAACTGTTTATGTCTTCGCCGGTCATGATCCACCTGCCTTCAGACGGATTAGCATCCAATCCACCATTCTCGTTTCCTTCGGCCGGGTTTGGATATCTCTTTGATTCGGAATCCAATACGCCTTCGCACAAAGAAGTGCGTCGGCATTGATAGCGCATGTTCTGTGTTGCCTGCCCTGTCACCAAATCATTCTTGCAATCACCGGACTTCAAGCAATCAAGATTCCCTGAATACGCGATATTGGTCGCGCCATCAATAGCGACTTGTGGGTAATCATCATATGAATGGATGGACCAGACATCTGCCCTGGAAAAGCCGAACTGGACCAGTTTTCCTGGAGACTTGAAATTTTTGCCCCAATAACCATCTGCCGGGCTGCCTGAGTCGGTAAACGTACTCCACGTATCCAATTTCTGCGGATTGGCGCCGCTGGTGCAGAAATATTCGCCTGCTCCTTGCGGCGGGAGATATCCGGCAGTCGGCGAATAATGGGCCAGATCATACTTGCCGCCCAAGACTGTGGCTGGGCTCCAAGTCAGGCACGGCGATGTGCTTTGCGATATCCCATCGATCCTGGTCCTGTCGCGCTCAAGGCAATAGGCGTATTTGCCGTTCATCACCACTACATCTTGGATGGGCACGCATGATCCGCCTTGGCATGTATTGTCCGATAAATTCCCTTGTTGAGAAACCATAACCCTGTTTTTGGCATCCACCGGAATATACCCGCCTGGCACGCAAGCGCTCCCCTCTTTTGCGCCGCCGAAGCAAACTCCAACAGCCGGCGCAGAGCCTGATAGCGAATAATATCTTTCAAGATTCTGCTGATATCTGGCTTTGCGATATGAGCAAGAACAATCTTCGCCGAATACGCAAGCTTTCGAACCTTCAAACCCGGTCAACATCGTTTCCGGAGTCGGCGGCACGCTAGCATCGTTCCACTTTGCTACATACTGGTTAGGCAATGGGGAATCGATTTCCGGGAAGAGCTGGCACTCTGGACTGGGCATTGCGCTTTGGAGCAAGGCATTCTGGTTCGAGACATTGCTCGCTGCGAACTCTTTATATATCTGTTGGATATCCTTGGACAAGCCCTGCTTGTTCTGGCTCATGGCCGTGGCCTCGTCTCCGCTGATGGATAAGATGCAGATATCGGAGTTCGGCAAACGATAACCGATGCGCTGTGTCCTTTGGTCTTGGCACAAGCTATAACCCGACGGTAAAGATTTGAAATTATTGTCCGTATAACTCACCACTTCATTGCTCAACGGTATCTCAGCCACCAAGCGCTGGTCGTATCTGTATTGTTCCTTGAGGTCGCCTGACAAAATCTGGTACCCGACAGCATCCGGCTGGATATCCGTCAGCAGATATTGGTTAGGAATCGTGTAGCCCGAATAATCCAGCTTGCCATAACCGACCAACCTGGAGCTGTATGTTTCTGGCGTGATGAACTGGCCGACTGACAAAAGGTCTTCTTTGGTCCTGTCCGAAAACTTAGCGCAGAAAATATCATCGTTCTTTGAACCGTTCTTTTCGCACAATTCAAGCTGGGAGCATTGATTGACGTATTTCTGTGCGGACGGATCATAAACCGTCTCACCCGTGCGGCAACCCATCCAGCGCGCGCACTCCCTGTCCAATTTCACTTTCAGGACAATGTTCGAGTCGTTCTTGGGCAGCTGGCACGTGCCATATGCCTTGCCTACATAACATGTAACCGACGGACTATTATTGACCGTGAGCACGCAATCGTCGTCGCTGGCGCAAGACTGCTTATTCTTTTCGTATTCTTGAACGGCAGAGTTGATGTTCTTCTGGAAATCATCGGATGAACAGAGATAATTCGCGCCAGGTTTTTTCGCAAAATTCTCGCACGTACCGTTTGCTTTGCAGCTTGGATTTTCCGGATCTTTCTGACAATCCACCGGGCTTTGTGGCGCGCCGTGCTCTGCCTGGATCTTGCCATATGTCGCCTTGCTGCTGGCCTGCAGTTCTGAGATGTTCTTGTTGTTGAACAGCACACAGCCAGCCAACGGATCAACAACGCCCCCGCATGACCGTGTATCCAATTTATTGCTGTTGATCATGAAATACGACCTGCCCAAAGGCTGGGATGCATCGGATGTATCATTCGGATCCACGAACTCAGCGCACTCGCTTTGGTCTTGCGGGCACTCAGCTCCCCAGCCCGCATACCTGAGTTCGCCGGTGAACTGGAGCAGATATTGTTCGCCTGACCCAAGGTACTCCGGGTAGCATGGGATACTCGTGCCTTTCCTGAACCAGCCGGAATAAACGCCGTCCTGCATTATATTGTAGGCTTCGTTCTTGGTCAGCTTGATGGCTTTTTGCCACACGCAAGCATGCTGGGCAGGATCCCTGAAATACTCGACCACATTGCCGCTTTGGAACCTGTTGCAGAAAAGTTCATCTTTGCGGCACGCGAGCTTAAGATTCCCGTTGTCATCCGCGTAAGAATTGAAATCGTGTTTCAACAGTACTGTCTGGAACCCATAGACCTGTTTTTGGTTGGAGTAGATATCAACATCCTGAGTCATGACTGCATATGTCGTGGTAGCCAAACTCAACCCGGTCTGCATGAAGACTGGCTTACCGAAAGCCCGGCACATGTTCTCTGCGCTGTCGCATTGGGCGCGTTGGTCGTCTATGGCGTAATAATATCTGTATGGATCAGTGGTCTCGGACCAATCGCCTAAGAATTGTTCGTCATATGCCTTGGCTTTGAGGTCAGCCGGATTATTCGAGTTGTCGTTGCCTTTCTTGGAAGGCCCTGGCGTACCAGTGACGCTGATTGTTTTCGGATATGGATCAGCATTGCCGCGCGTATCAATGAAAGCTTTGCAGCCAATGGCTTGTTCGCGGCACAAAGAGCTGAACTTGCGGACAAAGGCCGTGTTCCCGTCGCGGTCAGTGTAGGCGCGGCAACCGGCCATGGCATGCGGCTCAGGAATATTCTCCGGATAAGTCGCATCGCAAGCAGCCGGAATCGACCATTTGTCCTTGATCACGAATTGCGTGTCATTCAATTGATCCAGCCTGATGGTATCCAGATATGCGGCTTTGAATCCTGCCGGGAAATGCCAGGCGATTTGTGCGGTCGTAGTAGCGCCCTGGGTCGTGCCTTTGATGGCGAACGGGCCGAATTCAAAGCGTTTCCATTTGACATCCGGCACAAAAGAACCCGCAGATTGGCCATCAATGCTGACATCAGCGTTTTCAGCCAAAACATTGTCTGTCTTTACCCAGAATGAAATACGATACAAGGTGCTCGTCGTACCAATCGGCACGACCATCTTCAGGTCCATGTCTGAGGCTTTGACTGATTCGACCTTGACCGACTGGTCGCCGACCAAGACGCTTTCTTTTGATAATTGGACTTTAACTTTATTGTTATCGAACGCGAATTTGGCCAAACTATTCGGATCATTGAACTGTTCGAACAGCACGGCGACCGCATTCCGGCCTGTCGGGCCCATGTAAGCGCGACAGCCTCCGGCTGATGCTGAGCAGGAATTGCTTTCGGCCGGCAAGGCCAGATACATGCAATCCTTGGTCTCGGTTACGTATTGTCCGCCTGTCTTGCTGCAATCCACGTCGGATGAATTGCTCTTGCGCATCAATGTACAGGCAATGTCCGACGAAATAGTCTGCGAATAATAGTTGTAATAGACTGCGCCGTCCTTATCATAAAACTGACGGCAATCAGGATCAGTGCCTTTTTTCCAAGTCATCTCATTGCATGTGCCAGGGTCTTTGATCGACCCGAGAGCCGCTCCTTTAAGCAAAATCTTGGGTGAGTTATCTTTATCGGATTTGATCAGAGACCAGGTCTTCAATTGATAGCCTGTCACATCCGAACCTTCCCAAGTAAAGAAGGTGGCTGAGTTGGCGCTCGGTTTTTCGCAAGACCTGAGTTGATTGTAGTATGAGACCGATTCCCCTGTGCTGGTCGCGCCCTCCAGGCTAGTGAAAGCCTCGCAACCGACTTCGGCCAAAGAGCATTGCGCAGCCAATGACGGAATGAAATACGCGATCGTGTCATCGTTCGGATCGTTATAAACCGGATCAGCGCTCTTGACCAAATCGAACGAAGAAGCCAGCTTGCGGTATTCGCCATAGCCTGCGCAGATCGCCGGGCACAGATCTTTAGTGGATAGCGAGGCCGGTATTTCGGGCGCTGTCAGATCTTCGGTATCTTTATAGCCTTGGCAACCGACATCAGTCTGGGCGCAAACACGGGCAAAGCGCTTGCAAGCCGGGTTATCGGTCGTATCATTACCAGTACATTTATATGCATCCGGTGCGATCCTCAAATATGACTCGGCTAATTGGGCAGCCACACCCTCCCCGAACAATGTCGGGTTCTGCCCTTCTTCCAGCTGGATGGCGTCGTAGCGCAATACGCCTGGCGCTCCAGATAGGACAAGCTTCATGGATGTCGCGTCTTTGGGCGAAACGAATTTACACGTTGTCCTGATCCAGGTATCGCTGGCTGGTTTACTGAAAGTCAACCCATTGCCTGAAGCCACGCAATCTTCATAAGCCGCAATGTTCGATGTGATCGGCTGCTGGCTTCCGCCGACTGTCTTATAGAATGTGACGATCGAGGTGTCTTTCTCTGATTTCGCTTGTGATTTCAAGTAAAAACTCAATACATAATATCTGTTTTGCGTGATTTGGATATCCTGCTCAGCGCCTTTGCATGACGAACCATCAAGGGACAGATTGCTGGCCTTATCATATGAGCTGTCGCTCAAAACAGACTTGTCCAAGGAACATTGCGAGCCAGTGTGCCAGCCATCAAGGCTCTTGATGGAACCTTGGTCATCCTTTTGCGCGCTCTCGAACGATCCGTTCTGCACTAAATTCAAGGCTTGCTGGCCAGGCTCAAACCTATAGACCTTGCTGCAGCCCTCGGCCGTACACGGCTTGGATGTTCCATCATAATAGACGCGCGGTCCGCTGGTGACTGTGCCCACCCATAAGCCGTCGGCTGTCTGGGTGCTGGTGACATAGCGTTCTGTCGCATACCAGGCGCAACCCATGTTCTCTTCCGAACAGTGTCCCCTGTCCACGCTATTGCGCAAATACGAAGCCATGCCCGAAGGCCCGCTATAAGTGCGGCACGAGGCATTCTGCGGTTCGCAGGTCTTTGAATCAAACCTATAGACCGGGCGTTCGGCCAAACAATATCCATAGCCTTGGGTGCACTCGTTGTTTTGGTTCGTACCCAAACACGAAACTACGTCTCCGCAATCCTCAAGCCTCGTGCCCGTACCTGGCATTATCGTGTCGCCATAACCCTTAGCTCGGCATTGATACTTGGGCGAAGTCAAAATCCAATTCGGATCGACTAAGTGGCACCACGGATGGTCTTTGTCTATTTCGCCTTTATCATTGCAGTTGTAGAAGTTCCTGATGACTTCGCCGAGCAAGACATATTTGCCGCTCTTCTTTATGTTGTAGATCGAATTGGCGGCCAATTCCCAGCCAATGGGCAAGATGCGGGCCAGCCTCATTTTCTTGAGGTTGCCTGCGCAATATGCGCGCTGAGCGCAAGCCGGGTCAGTATTGTTCTTTATGTCGCTTTCCGGAATTAGTTCCCAATCTGCATGCACGCCTTGGCCGTTCGGACTGAAAGTCGAACCCTCAACTCCGATGCCTGCGGCGCGACCGACGGTCAAAGCCCCGTCTTTTGTCCCGGCGCTGATGGCCACGGCTAACGCCTGATCCATGGCACAGCTCCATCTGCCCCGCGGAGTCACGCACGTGGAAAGTTCACCCAAAATATCCTTATCTTCGGTTGAAGTGAAATTCGGGACGATATAATCGCCCAAAGCCTTGGCAAAAGATTGCCGTTCATAAAGATCCACAGCATCGCCTGAAGCATCTGCATTCTGCAAAGAAGTGAACTTGATCTTCATTTGGTTGGGTGTGGCACTGATGGAATCGCCCACCGGAGTATCTTGCTTGAAGATCCTCTGCAAAATACCCACCACCATTGTATTGGCGAATGTCGATACGGTCAGGAAAGCTATACCTTCCAAGCCTGTCTGCCAATATGCATCCATCATGTAGCTCTCTTGCTGCTGCTGATTCTTGTAAGCAACAGCCACTGGATCCATGTTCTCCAAAGAACTGTTGGCCAGAACGCTTGGGTATTTGATTTTGCCTGAAATGGCGTCTGTGATGCTCTTCATGCCTTGCGATTCCATGCGTTGAGCCAACTGGTTCTTCATGTAATCCAATTCACCTTGGACTTTCCGATTATTGATTTCTATGCCGATCGCCAAGTCGTTCGCTTTAGGGTCAAACTGGGCTTTCTGTATCCTCAAGGCGTCACCCGACTCGACCATGTCTGCGATGGCCGAAAAATTGCTGGCCATGGCCGAAAGCGTACAAGTCGGCTTCATCATCTCTATGGGCTGGACGCCGGACAAAGACATGGAAAGCGACAAAGGGTTGGGTTTGCTGCAAAAACTGATCTTCGTGCCGAGGTTTTCTTCGGTATATGTGCCGATTGCAGTATCAAGTTCGCTGATGAACATGCCTGCACTCTGATCGCCTACGTTCTTTATCCAATCGCCGATCGGCTGGTTCCAGAACATGGGTTCGCTCCCCTGGCCTCCGGTCAGAATCAATTGGGCAGTTTCATATGCGATCCTTTGGGCCGCATAGCCCATGGCATTCAAAACGCCGCCCAAAAGCGCGATCTTGATCTTAAACTCAAAGCTTTGGTTGATTTGCTTGCTGCGCCTGTACCAATATTCCTGGACTTGGCCTTGCCAAATTTGGGAACGGGTCAAATCATCATTCAAGCACCTGATGAAATCGGAATTCAATAAGCTTCGATTCGGATCTGTGGGCGGAAGGGCGGCCAACTGAGCAAATAGTACATTACAATCCCCAGGGATGTAGACTGGCGGCACTTCTGGCGCAACAGGTTCAGAGGATTCTGCATGGACACTGGCGATTGGTGCGACTAAAATCGCCAAAACAGACACGAGCCCGATCATCAGGCCGATTTTGCTAAAGAGCAATCGTGTCTTGAACATAATCAAATGCCCGATTGGGTCGAACTTGAGATATTAGCTTGCTTCTGCTCGAGCTCTGTCATGGCATCGTCGAACATCTTGAGCAGTTGATCGTCCGTGACTTTGCTCAATTCTTCTTCGGTTATCTTGCCTGAATCGACCAAAGCCTTCCTCAAAACCACGGGGTCGCGCGGCACCTGGTTCTTCCAGCTCAAATCCACACCCGTGCTGCTGGCCTGAGCCTGAAAATCCTTAGCCTGGGCGCTTGTGCCCAGCATGTATTCATTCAAAGTCGAATTGACGTTGTTTGTTTTGTTCACCAAATCGACGAAAGGCAAGGTAGAGCTGCCCAAATCAAATTTCATTTGGCTGGCATTGCATTTTTCTCCATGTTTGCACAAAGGATTCTCGCCCAAAGCCAGCTTCACGTTGTCCGGCATTTTGTCCCCGGCCGTGCTCCAAAGATAAGGCGACGTATGATAAACATTCTCCTCATCCCAATCAGACAAGCCATCGCCGTCAGTGTCAGTCCTTTTGGCCAGGGCATTCTGTTCAGTCTCAGGATCCTTAAGCATGTCTTTGTTTTTCTCAAGCTGAGCCACAGAACCGCGGAAAGGAGAGGAAATACTGTCCATTAAATTCAAAAAAGAAAAGGAAAACAGCAAAACCGCGCCAATTACAAAGGTAATGAACGCGACTCTTTTACTTTTGTTCAATTTTCTCCAATGTCCATCCAAAGCACCTCGGAAATTTGCTTTATCCTCCGGCATATTTCGCCCTAACAGCATACCACAAAAACAAGCGCTAAAAAACCCGCAAATGCGGGAACATGTGGGTAATTTTTTTATTATCTTAGCCCCATTTGACCTTTACCTGCTTGCCATCAGCCCGAATAGGAATCCTGACTTCCAAAATACCGTTTTTCAGCTTAGCTTCTGTGGCATCGGCCGCGACCTGGTATGGCAATACGATTGACCGGCTGAAAGACCCCCAATAGCACTCCTGATAAAACCAATCTTCGGTTGATTCTTCCTTTTTCATGTCGCGCTTACCTTTTATGGTGAGCAAATCGCCATGGATAGAGATATCCAAATCATCCGGAGAGACTCCGGCCACCAAGGATTTGATGACCAGCATATCGCCTTTGCGATACACGTCTACCGAGAGCTGGCCTTCTTCAAAGTTCGAAGACCAATCAAGCGCTGATGATTGCATGCTGAGATTATACCACAATCTTTCGGTTTATTGCGCTGGCGTTACCTGGGTCGCGTCTGTCGGCGGAGTCAGCTGAGCTACTCCAATGAGGCAAACAGCTTGCCAAGGCCTGTAATGGCTATGATAGCTGTCCATTCGTTTTTGGCCGTCTGCGTAGATTACAGTCGTGGAAAAATCAGCATCAGCTCCAGCATGGGCTGATTCAGTGCATTTCTTGACGCCGGGCGCCAAATCCAAAGTCTCGGTCAGTTTGGTCGGTGGCGGCGCAACAATGTTGTAGATGCTGGGCTTGGTTTGGGTCACTGTTCTTCCGTCTTTCGTGCCCCACATCTCAAAATAGATTTTCGTACCAGTGATATAGGCGTTGATGTAGATATATTTGCCCGTATCATTGGTGAACTTCAAGTCCGGCGAAGGGTCATAGATCGTGGCATCCGTGCCGGCTGGTTCGTAATACACGACTCGATACGAGTGATTGCGCCTTTCCACGACCGGCAAACCCGTGGCGATCGCAGCCCGAAACATGGTTGTTCCTACCTGGCACAACCCACCTCCGAATTCAGGCAAAGTCTTATCGCCCTTGATGACCAGCTCAGGGAACCAGCCGTGTACACCATCGACTTCTCCCAAAGATTTGAGCATGGAAAAAGTTTCGCCAGGCGCAATCAAGACTCCATTCACTTTTTCGTTGACTGCTTTTTTGATGTTCTTCAAACGGTTAGGCGGCGAATTCCTGAAGTCTGATGTGCCGACTCCGATCAATTCCTTGATTCCGAACTGGTCCAGCTCATCGCCCGTTATCTGCGCCTGCGCCTCTTCCACGATCAAAGGGAAAGTGGATGAGGGCGGCCAAGATTTAAGGACCGGGTCCAATGTCTTGTCTATGTTGATTTTGCGGCCGACAGTACCGGCTTTGAACGAAGAGATTTTTCCGTCTTTGATCTCCAGCTTGCCGGTCTTGCTTTCGGCTTCAACGTCCTTAGCCAGCATGCGGATACTTGAGGCGAAACTCAGTTTATCCAAAGTCACTTGCTTGTTCTCCAGATTGACCGTAATCCAAGTGGCCAAAGTCGATGTTGAAATGGCATAAGCCTTGCCATCATATGTGAATTTCAGTTTTGGTCGCGCCAAAATATTTTCGACCTGAGGCAACAAAGGTTCCAAGTCGCTCGTTTTGGTCTGGGGCTTTATTTTTTTGACATGCAAAGTCATCGGCTGGAAGTTCAGCACTTTTGCCTGGGCAGTCAGTTTCTCGAAAACTCCAGCTAAATCCAATTCCGATCCGTCTGCTTCAGGTATGATCTTTATTTCAGGTTCTGCGCCTTTTTTGGTCACGTAATTGAACGTGGCATTTTTCGGTTCCGGCAATTTTTCGTGCAATTGGGCTTTGAGTCCGGTCGTGATCCCTGTCTCATCCAATTCAATGTTGACCGGCACGCTCATCGGATAAATCCGCGTTCGCAGGATCTCGTAGATGATTTTCTGGACGCCGCTTTCGCGCCCGACTTTATAAGCGTCTTTGACTGCTTTGTCCGCATCAAACCTGACCAAATCAGGCGAATCAGTGCCAGATGAAATCGAAAGATTCGCTGTTTGTCCGTTCAATGTAAAAGACAGCCCATTGGCCAAAGCCACATCGATATTCTTGTCCACCAGCTTGCGCGCCTCCTCCTGAGTCAAGCCGTCCAGCCTGATATTCAAGACTTTGACGCCTGGATAGATCTTGCCTTCATACATCTTGGCATAGACCAGTGCGCCTGAACCGAAAATAATGAAAAGCAAAAATAGAAGTCCGACCGTAATGCCTGTCCAGGCCAAAACCGTCCGCAACAATTTATTTTTTGCTTTTGATTCAGACATATTTATTCAGTGAGTAATTTGTTGATTATGTTTTTCGCTGCATCGTCCTTGGACACGGAAATCTGGATCTTCTCCCCTATTTGCGGAGCGCGGTCAAAAGCAAAAACAGGAATTGCTGCATTCCCTTTTTCTGTTTCTATCAGGACTTTGTCGTCTTGAATTTCCCTTACGATTCCTTCTAACATGTGCTGGATGTTCTGATTAAGCAAAAGTCGATCCTTTGCGTCTGTATTTTAGCTGAGACGCGGAAATAAACAAAGACCTTAAGCAATCCGCATCCAAGAAACCTTTTTACAGGAAGATGCGAGTCCGGAGACCAGCGTAAGCCTGCGAAGAGATTCCATGCTTGTCGTGGATGCGGATTGCTTAAAGCCTCTGAAGTGAAAAAACCTTGTTTATCTAATTTGCGGGATTTGTATTTATACCACATATCTTTGGGCCTGTCAAGGGTTGTCATGCCCTTTTAACGCTCTGTTAGGCCAAAAGATGACAAAAGGCATCTTGCTTAAGACGCCTATAAGGAACAGTCATAATATCTCATGCTGTTTTCCACACGTCAAGGGCAATTTTTTGGCTAAAATAAGCCTATTTGAGATTTTGTAGTTTTACTGATAAAAGTTGAGAAACTCCATCATTTCCCATGGTTACTCCATACAAAATATGAGCTCGTCCCATGGTGGCGCGATTATGCGTGATGATCACAAACTGGGTCTTGTCAGCCAGCGTACTGATGATTTCGGCGAATTTGGCCGAGTTGGACTCATCCAAAGCTGCGTCCACTTCGTCCAAAACCACGAAGGGCGAGGGGTTGGTGGCCATAATGGCGCAGATAAGGGCAATAGATACTAGGGCGCGCTCTCCGCCGGACAGCAGCGAGATGGCTTTAAGCCTTTTACCTGGCGGCGTAGCCTGGATATCAACCCCGGATGGCCCGGCATTCGGATCCACGGCTTTAATGACTTCGCCCAGCTCATTGACCTCTGGCTCCTCGAACACTTCAATCAGCTTGGCATCCCCTCCTCCGAAAATCTTTTTGAAATAATTCCCGAACTCAAAATTCATCCTGCGGAAAGATGTCTTGCTCCGTTCTGTGATGGTCAGATCCAATTCCTTGATGATCGTTTCCAAAGACACCATGGCTTTCACCAGATCTTCAACCTGCGTATTCAAATCATCAAACCGCTTTTTCGTTTCCTCATATTCTTTCATGACCTCAGGGTCAATGCCGCCGATCCATTCCAGCTGGGTGCGGAGCTTGGTGATCTTGGGCAAAATACCCTCCAACGGTTCGTTACTGGTCGCCGCTGTCGCCAATTGATCGAGTCTGGAGTCTGCATTTTCGATATGCGCCCTAGCTTCTTCCAAAAATCCGTCTCTTTTTGTTTCAGCGCGCGCCAACTCAACCGCAACCTCACTCAAGCGCCGTTCTGCAGACTGCAGTTCCTGGCGACGCGTTGAAAGCTGACGCTGGATCTCAAAAATATGCGTGCGTTGGCCTTGCTCGCGCTTGTTCCACTCTTCCAGACCTGATTGCGCTGCCCTGATCTTTTCATTCAAACCAAGCATCTCATTCGCGATTGCGCTGATCTCTTTTTCCAAGCTCGGATCGCTGGCTTGGGATTCTGGCTCTGGCGCCGGCCTCTGCAATTTTGCGACCAAGTCCGTGACCTTGCGATTCAGATCTTCAACGATCTGTTTAAGCTTGCCCGCATCTACTTTTCCGGATTCCAGTAGTTTCAACAGGTCCTCCTGTTTGACGCGTACGTCTTCAATGGACTCGATTATTTTTGAGAGCGGCAAAGGCGTCCACGGCTTCTCAGCCCTGATTTTAGCCACTTCGCGCGAAGCCTCAAGCCGCATCTGCTTTTCCCTGAGCTTATCCCGCTGGACTGCCAAAGCATCAATGTTTTCGCGTATTTTCCTGAATTCATCAGATGGCGGATTGGCTGATTCCATCTTGTTCAGCTCAGTCTCCAAAGCTTCGGACGCAGAAGATGCTTTGGCGACCTCTTGCGCCATCTTCTCATGCTTTTGCTTGGCTGAGGCGAGCAGATCCTTAAGCTGTTTCCAAGTGCCGCCGTAATATTGCGCTTCAAGGTTCTTCAGCTCTTCATCCAAAGCATCGCGTTGTTCCAAACGCTTGACCTGGCGCTCCAGCGAGTGCAGCCTGGGCCCGATTTCTTTGAGTACAGCATCGGACTGGCGCAAGTTCTCTTTAGTGGCCTCCAATTTATTTTCACTGGATTGGCGCTTGAGCTGAAAGGGTTTAAGCCCCGCTGCTTCATCAAAAAACTCCTTGCGCTCGGCCGGCGAAGCAGACAGGATGTCGTCCACCATGCCTTGGCCGATGACGCTGTATGTCCTCTGCCCGATGCCGCACTGGGCGAGCAGCATGGTGACGTCGGTAAGGCGGACTGATTGCTTGTTTATTTCGTATTCGGATTGGCCGTCGCGATATAGACGGCGCGTAATGACGATTTCGGAAAAGTCCAGATCAGGCTTGTCGTCATTGACGATCGTCATGTTCACTTCGGCGAAACCAGCACGCGGTTTTTTGTCTGTGCCGGAAAAAATTACATCTTCTGATTTTTTGCTGCGCAATAATTTCAGACTTTGTTCGCCCATGACCCAGCGCGCTGCATCAGCCACGTTTGATTTGCCCGAACCGTTCGGGCCCACGATTCCAGTCAGGCCGCGGCGCCCGTCTGAATCCGGCTCAAATTCCAAAACAGTCTTTTGGGCAAAAGTCTTGAACCCTTGCAGCTCTAGCCTCCTAAGATACATAAATCAATGAACACAGGATAAGCTCTTTACGGCCTCGCGTCAAACCTTTAAGATAATCTGGATATGCCGACTTATGACCAGCGCGTGGCCCACTTCAGGGACGAGATGGCACGCATCCTAAACCAGAAGGTCGAGTTTCCGATCGGGTCTTTTGTGACTGTCATGGACGCCAAAATGACCACAGACCTGCGTTTTGCCAACGTGGTTTTAAGCGTTATGCCAGTTGCCATGGAAGAAGCCGTAGGCGAGGCCTTAAAAGACTATTCAAACGACATCCGCAAAGAAATGGCCAGCAAACTCCATTTGCGCCACATGCCCAACTTGCACTGGAGCTTTGACCATACTGAAGAAAAAGCCGAAAAAATTGAGAAGTACATTGAAGATCTGAAGCAAAAGGGAGAGATATAAACCCCTTGACCTGGCGCCAAACTTAGGCTATGCTAGCCTATTGATTATGGCTCAAAAGCACGAGTTGACCAGCTTGCATAAAGCGCTCAAAGACAAGCAGCGCGTGCTTTTGATTGCGCACAAAAGCCCGGACGGGGATGCGATTGGCGCCACGGCCGCGTTTTACCAGTGGCTCAAGCGCGAGGGCAAAGAGCCTGTGCTGTTTTGCGCGACCCAGCCTGAAAAGCAATTTTCATATTTGGAAAACTTTTACGAGTACTCGTCTGACCCGGCTGTATTTGACGCTATCTTTGATGCTGTGATCGTTTTTGACTCTGGTTCACTCCCCTATGCTGGCGTGGATGCATTTATGCCCAGGCTCAAGCACGCTCCCCTGATCGTGGATTTTGACCATCATGCAGTCAACACAAAATACGGTGACATCAATATCATTGACCCGAGTGCGACTTCAACCAGCGAACTGTGTGGACAATTTTTTGAATCAAACGAAATCTTCATTGATCCAATAATGGCTACAGCTTTGCTGACCGGCATTTTTTGGGACACGAATTATTTTTCCAACAGCGCAACGACTACTGGGAGCATGGACATGGGCGGCCGCTTGATTTCGGCTGGCGCCAGGTTTTCGGATATCGGCAATCATGTGCTGAAAGACAAAAACATCCCTTTACTCAAGATGTGGGGCTTGGCTTTGTCCAGACTGAAAAAGAATGCAACTTATGATGTGGCATCAACGTATATATATGATAAGGACATCAAGAATTTGGGATTGGAAGCTTTCGGCAAAGATGTTTTGATCAACTTCATCAATGCTGTATGCGGCGGAGCTGGCACAATCATGGTCTTGCATGATTTGGAGAACGGCACCATCAAAGGATCTTTGAGATCCATCAACAAGGACGTGGCTAAGTTCGCCGAATTCTTCGGCGGCGGCGGGCACAAACGAGCGGCAGGTTTTTCGCTTAAAGGCAGAATTGTTGAGACTGAAAAAGGCTTTAAAGTCGCTTAGCACTCAAGGAGTTTGACTGCTAAATAATAATACTATATCCTGTAATCATATGAATAAATACACAGTTACTTCCCAGGCCAACGACAACTATCTGGTGCCTACAGTTATTGAAAAATCCAACTATGGAGAGCGGGCTTATGACATATATTCCCGCTTGCTTAAAGACCGCATCATCATGCTTGGTTCGCCGATTGACGATGACGTGGCCAATATCGTGATGGCCCAGCTTCTGTTCTTAGAAAGCCAGGACAAGACCAAGGACATCAAACTTTACATCAACTCCCCGGGCGGCTCAGTCACAGCTGGTTTGGCCATTTACGACACCATGCAGCACGTGGCCTGCGATGTTTCCACCATCTGCATCGGCATGGCCGCATCAATGGGCGCAGTGCTTTTGGCTGGCGGCGCACCAGGCAAGCGCTTTGCTTTGCCTAACTCAGAGATCATGATCCACCAGGTGCTAGGCGGCTTTGAGGGCCAGGCCACGGACATCAAGATCCGCGCCGAAAGAATCCTGAAGATGAAAGATCAGCTGAACAAGATCTTGGCCAAGCACACGGGCAAGCCTTTCAAACAAATTGATTTAGACACTGACCGCGACAATTTCATGGATCCAAAAGAAGCAAAGACATACGGATTGATCGATAAAGTCCTAGAATAAAACACATCCGCATATAAAAGTAGAGACGTTGCACTGCAACGTCTCTACTTTGTTTATAATTATTTTTATTCCCCTTTTTCTTCGTTATCGCAATTCACGAATGTCACGCTGGAGAGCAAGTCCCCTTCTTCGCGGAAGCGCATGATGCGCACGCCTTGGGTATCGCGGCCGAGCGTTGGCACTGTTTTGTAGGCCACGCGGATGACCACGCCTTTTTTACTGATGAGCATCAAGTCGCGCTCCTCGTCGGTCGGGGCCACGAAAGCCGCGACAACCGGGCCGGTTTTGGGCGTGACCTTCATGGCGCGGATGCCTGAGCCGCCGCGGCCTTGAGTCTTGAATTCCGTGATATTGGTTTGCTTGCCCACGCCGTTTTCTGCAATGCAGAACAAGGTGAACATGCCTTTGTCAGCCAGCTTCGGATTGATGATATCCATGCCAATGACTGAATCGTCTTTCTTGAGTTTGATGCCGCGCACGCCAGATGCATTCCTGCCCATGGCGCGCACATCCTCTTCTGAGAAGCGGATAGATTGACCCAAGCGCGTCACCAGGCTGACTTCATCTTTGCCGTCAGTCGGCTTGACCCATTGCAAATCATCGCCATCGTGCAAGGAGATCGCGATCAAACCGCTGCGACGCACATGCGCAAAATCCTCAAGCCCGACTTTTTTGATCGTGCCTTGGCCAGTCACCATCATCAGGAACTTGGCGCCTTCAATATCATCCAAAGCCAAAGCCGTGGCTGGGCGTTCGCCTGGCGCAAGCTGTAGGAAATTCACGATAGCCTGGCCTTTGGACGTGCGGCTGCCCTGCGGTATCTCATACGCTTTGAGCTGGAACACGCGGCCGCGCGTGGTGAAGAACAAGATGTCAGCATGCGTGTTCGTAGAAAGCATGAGGTCTACCTCGTCCTCTTCTTTGGTGGACAAACCGGCAATACCCTTGCCTCCCCTGCCCTGGGTGCGGAACGTATCCGGCGGCAAACGCTTGAGGTAGCCGTCTTTGGTCAGCATCACGATGGTGGACTCGTCCGGAATCAGATCCGTGATCGAGAACTCGCCGACCGGGTGCGGCACCACAGCTGTACGGCGTTCATCCCCATACTTATCCCTGAGTTCTTTGACCTCATCCTTGATGATGCTGAGCATCTTCTTGACTGACTTAAGGATGGCTTCCAATTCTTCGATAAGCTTGAGCTTTTCATTGTATTCCTGCTCAACGCGCAAACGCTCCAGGTTAGCCAATTGCTGCAAGCGCATTTCCAAGATGGCCATGGTCTGGGCCTCTGACAGCTTGAACTTCTTCATCAAATTGACCTTGGCTTCATCTTTGTCTTTTGATTTCTTGATGGTCTCGATCACTTCGTTGATCTTGAGCAAAGCAATGCGCAAACCTTCCAAAATATGGGCGCGATCTTTGGCTTTAGCCAAATCAAATTCTGTGCGGCGGCGGACCACGACCTGGCGGTGTTGGATGTATTCGTGGATCACGTCTTTGAGATTCAAAACGCGCGGCACCATGCCTCCGTCAATAAGGGCCAGCATGTTGACGTGGAAAGTCTCTTGCAGCTGGGTCATCTTGAACAATTGGTTCAGGACTTTCTTCGGGTATGCGTCTTTCTTGAGCTCGATCACGATGCGCACGCCGTCTTTGTTTGATTCGTCGCGCAAGTCCCGGATGCCCTCGATTTTCTTTTCCTGGACCAAAGTCGCGATCTTCTCAAGCAAAGTCGCTTTGTTCACTGCATATGGGATTTCATTCACGATAATCTTGAACGTCCCAGCTTTTTCCTCTTGGATCTCGGTCTTGGCGCGGATAACAATGCCGCCTTTACCCGTGGCATAAGCCTGCTTAATGGCATTCTTGTCATAGATGATGCCGCCGGTCGGGAAATCCGGGCCTGGCATAATCTTCAGCAAGTCATCGATATCGATTTCAGGATCATCGATCGTAGCTGAAATGACATCGCATAATTCCGTGAGGTTGTGGGTTGGGATGGAGGTGGCCATGCCCACGGCAATACCGACTGATCCGAACAATAAAAGGTTGGGCAGCTTGGCCGGCAGGACTGATGGTTCTTTTTTGGTGCCGTCGAAGTTCGGGATGAAATCAACCGTGTCTTTTTCAATATCAAACAACAGCTCTTCGGCAATGGCTGAGAGCTTGGCCTCGGTATAGCGGTAAGCAGCAGCACTGTCGCCGTCCATGGAGCCGAAGTTGCCTTGGCCCCTGACCAGCGGATAGCGCAAGGAAAAATCCTGGGCCATGCGCACCATGGCATCGTACACGGCCGAGTCGCCATGCGGATGGTAGTTGCCGAGCACAGTACCGACCACAGTCGCAGACTTCCTGAACCTGGCTGTTGAGCGCAAACCCTCCTGCCACATGGCATACAAAATGCGGCGATGCACGGGCTTCAAGCCGTCACGCACATCCGGCAAGGCGCGCTGGATGATGACGGACATGGCATAATCCAAATAGCTGCTGCGCATTTCTTCAGACAGCGACTGGTTTATGACATTTCCGATTATTGGTTCCTGGGGAACGATTTGTTCTTTGTCTGCCATACTGATTATTAGTAATTTTCGACTTTAACTCCGGACGGGAGGTTAGGTGTTTTGCTCGGGCTGGTTGCTGTCGCTGGTTTGAATAGATCCTGTCTGGCTCCACTGCTTGAGGCCGCCTCTTGCACTTGGTCTGCCACGGCTTTCATGGTCTGCAATTCAGCTGCGCTCTGGGACTGGGCCGTGTTCAAGTGGTTCATCAGCTCATCGATATTTTTCTGCAACTGGGTTCCGTCTGTTCCATCTGTCTTGAAATCATTGATTGTCTGCACGACCGGTGAGTCAAAAGCTCCGGCAATAGTCTGGCGCATGCTGTAGACCCAGCCGACAGCAATGGCCAAGAAACAGATCGCGACTCCTGCCCACAAGGAAAAGCGCTGGGCCGGATCCACATCGCGCTCAGAATGCGCCAAAATCAATTGGCGTTTTTCTTCAGCACTATAAATCCTCGGCCGCTCGGGTGTTGGGTTGGAACCAGGCTCGATTTTGCGGGCTCTTGGTCTTTTTGGAGACGCAGAGCGCGGAGCAAAGGATTCAGGACTCATATCAGCTTCTTTCAATGACCATGATCAGGGTATCGTCTGCCGGTAATTCCTTTTTGCTTATCTTGAGACGATTGCCATCTTGTCTTTTGCCGCCAGCTGCTTTGCAAAAAGCATCCACGCTGTCCAATTTCGCTTTTATGCCCGGAATCTGATAGTTGATCGGTATCACTATGCGCGGTTCAATCATATTCACGACCGCAGCCGCAGTCTTTGCATCCATGCCGTCTCCCCCGCCGACCGGCAAGACAAGGATATCGATATTGCCCAAGTGTTCAAGTTCGACATCAGTCAGCTTGCGGTTCAATTTTCCTAAAAACCCGATCGAGATATCTTCTGCTTCTATGCGATAGACAACCGGCCGTTTCTCGCCAGCGTCTGCTGTCGGATCCTGGATACCATAGGCAAAAATACCGCGGACTTCATATTCGCCGGGATCGGATACGATAAACGGTTTTCCAGCTACGCCTTCAAGATTAAAATCCTTTCGCTCTTGATTGGACAGCACGACCATCTCAGGCTCGACCGTCCGAGGGAACCTGATCGCGCTTTCATTTTCAAAAGGGTCGGTCACTAGCTCGCCGGCCTTGTCTCCTTGCTTTGTTTCGATACGGATTGAGGTATAACCTTGCCAGAAAATTTGCATATTTTTATGCTTGTTTAGCCCCAAAAGTTTATCACAACCGCTGACCCGAGGCAAGGGAAAAGCCTGCTTTGTCGTTGCTCAAATTTTAGCTTATTCTAGCCATTTTTTAGCCTTATTTTGTTCTGGTGTACAAAAGCGCCAGCCATGGCAATAGCCAAAGCATCAGCTGCATCATCTGGCTTGGGGATTGATTTTAAATTGAGTTGTTTTTGCACCATTATCTGGATCTGCTTCTTGTCTGCACTGCCATAGCCTGCCACAGCTTCTTTGATTTCATTCGGCGTAAGCTCGACTATGGGCAAGCCAGCATCAGCCAGCATAAGCAGAATCACGCCGCGGGCCATGCCGACCTGGATGGCAGTCGATACGTTTGATTGGAAAAAAAGTTTTTCAACGCAAGCTGCGCTTGGAGAAAACTCATCGATCGCTTTTTTAACTCCGTCCCTGATAATCCTGAGCCGCTCTGGAAATTCCAAGCCCGCCGCAGTGATAATCACGCTATGGCAAACATGCAATAATTTTCCCTTATCATAATCCACGACTCCAATGCCTGTGATGCCAAAACCTGGGTCAACGCCTAAGACGCGCATACATTAGCCTGCATTCGTAAAGACATTTGATACGTCGTCATTTTCTTCCAATAACTCAACCAGCTGGCCAACTGTTTCCCCTGCCTGGTCATCAAGCGCGACAATATTTTTCGGCAGCCATTCTATTTCAGCGGATAAGATCGATAAGTTGAGGCCAGATACTGCTTCGCTCATTTTGGATAAATCGTTTATGGCACAGATAATCATGGTCCCCTCTTCTTCGTGGCGGATATCTTCTGCACCGGCATCAATCAAAGCAAGTTCAACTTCGTCGCGCTTGTCTGCTGGCACCGAAGCGACGCGAACCACGCCCTTGTGATCGAATTGGAATGCGACTGAACCTGGCGTGGCAAATGAGCCGCCGTTCTTAGACAAAATCTGTTTGACATCGCCTGCAGTGCGATTGCGATTGTCAGTCAGGCACTCAATGACCAAGCCTGAACCGCCCGGGCCATAGGCTTCGTAACGCAGAGATTCGACTTGGGTGCCGTCGTTCGTGCCAGAGCCGCGCGTAATCGCGCGTTCAATGCTGTCTTTTGGCATGTTGCCAGCCCGCGCCCTGTCGATGGCCATGCGCAACCTGAAGTTCATGCCCGGGTCCGTGCCTTTTTCGCGCACTGCGACTTCGATCTCGCGCGCGAGTTTGGTGAAAGACGCAGAACGCTTGGCGTCGATCGCGCCCTTGAACTGTTTGACCTTGCTCCATTTGCTGTGGCCTGACATACGCAACAATCTTACGCATCTAAGTATATTTTGTCGAGCGGACTATTGACATTTGAGCTGTATTATGATATTAAGACGACTGCACCTCACAATACCAAGCTCTGATAAGGAGGCTACATGAATGAGATCATTTTTAAGCAGTTGACTCCACACGGTTCGAACGAGCACAGATCATGGCTCGTAGACATCGAAAAACTCCGCTATGCCGAGTTCTTCAAGACAGCGCGCCGCATAGCCGCATCCCGCAAAGAGGTGCACTGCCATTGCTGCGCTCACGAGAACTACATCTCTTTGCATTCTGCCACCATAGCCGTCCCTTACGACTTGAGCATGGCAGAGGGTTGGGGTGTTGACCACAACGACTTCCGCCTCCGCGTTTCTCATTCAACCGGTTGCTTCGAGAGCACGATTGACCTTTGCTATACCGTTTCTGGCGGTCGGTTGGGATCGATGGGTACGCTATGGTGGCCAAAGGAAAACGGCTGGTGGCTACACATCGATGACCACGACCATCAAAACAGCGAAGTCATTAAGGCTCAAACCGTGGTCCAAACATTCCTCGGTAGAGTCTTCCCCGGGTCGAATTATAGAATCGGCGATCGCCGTCTGATTACCCTCACGCCCGAGGATGCCGTCGGTGTGATTGAGCGGGCCATGGATTGGTTCCTTGACCTTTACAGTTACGTTCCTCATCGTGCAGGCTTCTACAGCTGACCCCCCTCACCCGCCATCTCGGCGGTTTTTTCATACTTTGATTTTTTCTCGCTGATTGCTTACGTAGGTTGAGCGTTCGACATCTGCTTTGTCAAGATTTCAAAAGCAGCCCTTTCGGGCTGCCTTGTCTTTCTAATCTTAACCCTCCCTCGCTTCGCTCTCCCTCCCTTAAACTAAGGGAGGGGTGGGGTGGGTTATGTCTGAGATGCTTCTTCTGCGGCTGGCTCTGCTGGCGGTTGGTTTTGGCCTTCCTGCTCAGCATAATCAGTGGTCTCGCCTTCGCTGCCCTTAAAGTGGTAGCCAAAGCCAGTGCCTGCCGGGATCAAGCGGCCGATGATCACGTTTTCCTTCAAGCCTTCAAGGTGATCCACCTTGCCGGTGATAGCTGCGCTGATAAGTACGCGGGCTGTTTCTTGGAAAGAGGCTGACGAGAGGAATGATTCTGTGGTCAAGGCAACTTTAGTGATGCCCATGAACAAATCGTCCAGCTCAGCCGGCTTGTTGCCAGCAGCTTCCACGCGGCGATTCTCTTCCAAAGCGCGCGGCTTTTCCACGATTTCGCCTGGCAAGAGGTCTGCATCGCCAGAGTCGCGCACAAAGGCACGCGAGAACATTTGTCTGATGATGAGCTCGATATGTTTGGAATTGATCTTTTGGCCCTGGGTGGCGTAAATGGTCCGGACTTCCCTGAGCAAGTATTGCATCACAGCGCGCGGGCCTTTGGTCTTGAAGAGCAGCTGCAAATCCAAATGGCCTTCGGTCAATGAATCTCCGGCCTGGACCTCGTCGCCTTCTTTGACCAAAATCTTGAAGCCGATCGGGCATGGATACTCTACTTCAGCCTCGCCTTGGAAAATCAAGGTCAATCTGGTCTTGGTGAGTTTGATGGTGCCTGAATGATCGGCATTGATCTCTGTGCCGTCATTGCGTTCGATGAGCAACTGGCCCTGTTCCACCTTATCACCGTCTTTGACTTTGACCTTGTCCTTGCTGGTCACGACCAATACCTCTTCCTGAACCTCTTCTGCCACGATTTTGATGATCTTGCCTGATTTTTCCGGATCGACTAAGCGCTGGCCGAGAATGGTCCTGATTTCTTGCGCCTCTGGATTGGCGATCGTGATGCGTCCGGATGTCTCAGCCATCACTGCTTTGTGCTTTGGCTGGCGCGCTTCGAACAATTCTTCAACGCGCGGCAAACCTTGGGTGATATCTGCGCCTGATGCGACACCGCCGGTGTGGAAGGTACGCATTGTAAGCTGGGTGCCTGGTTCGCCGATTGACTGGGCAGCGACTACGCCGACTGCTGTTCCGAGCTTGGCCGGCTGGTTGTAAGCCAAATCATAGCCATAGCAGCGCTGGCACAAACCGCGGTGGTTCTTGCAGCTCATGACTGAGCGTACATGCACGACCTTGAGCGGCTCTTCCAGCTTTTTCAAAACCCTGATGTGCTCTTCGGTGATCAAGGAATCCTTGCCCACGATCACTTTTTTGGTCTTGGGGTTGATGATCTCTTTGATGGTGAAGCGGCCCTGGATACGGGTCAGCATGTTTTCGCCGATTTCCTCGCACTCTTCGTGGGTCAGCACCATGCCGTCCTTGTCTCCGCAGTCCATGGACGTGATGATCACGTCTTGGGCCACATCAACCAAGCGGCGCGTAAGGTGGCCGGCGTTAGCTGTCTTCAAAGCCGTATCAGTCAAGCCTTTGCGCGTGCCGTGGGATGAGATGAAGTATTCCAACACGTCCAAGCCTTCGCGGAAAGATGACTTGATCGGCAACTCAATGATTTCGCCGCTCGGATTGGTCACCATGCCCTTCATGCCGACGACCTGGCGCAACTGCACGACTGAACCGCGCGCGCCAGACTCGATCATGGCCGAGACCGGACCAGCCGGATCCAAAGCGTTCTTGCACAGCTGGGTGATCTTATCCTGTACATCAGACCAAGCTTTGATGATCTGCGTGTATCTTTCGCGTTTGGTGAGCAAACCTTCCTTATATTGGCTTTCTATCTGTTGGACTTTTTTGTCAGCTTCCTCAATCAAGACATTTTTGGCGTCCAGATCCGGCAAGTCGCCCAAGCCATAGGAAAAGCCTGATTTGGTGATGTATTTGTAGCTCGCCTCTTTGATGCGGTCCAAGAATTTGGCTGTTTCTTCAAAGCCGAACTGCTGGATGCTCCAATGCGTGATTTCAGCCAGTTGTTTCTTGCCTAATTTTTCGTTGGTGAACACCATGCCCTCGGGCATGACGCGGTGGATCAGGATCCTGCCCACGCAAGTTTCGATGACCGGTTCGCCAGGGCTCAACCTGACTTTGATCTTATCGCGTGCAGCCAAATGTCCGGCCGCGAAAGCATAAGCCGCTTCATCAGCCGTACCGAACGTCTTGACTACCTGGCCCTCGGCCGGTTCAAGCATGGTGGTCATGTAATATGCGCCCCACACAATGTCTTGGGTCGGAGATACGACAGGCGTGCCAGTCGCAGGCTTGAGCAAGTTCTTGGTTGACAACATGATTTCGCGGGCTTCGCGCTGAGCCTCTTCCGTAAGCGGCACGTGCACAGCCATTTGGTCGCCGTCAAAGTCTGCATTGAAGGCCGAACAGACCAATGGATGGATCTGGATTGATTTGCCTTCGATCAAAACCGGCTGGAATCCCTGGATGCCTAAGCGGTGCAAAGTCGGAGCGCGATTCAAGAGCACCACGGCATTGCTGGCGATCACTTCCAAGATGTCCCACACTTCCGGATTATCACCCTCAATGAAGCGGTTGGCTGACCTGATGTTATGTACGATTTCGTTCTTGATGAGCTGGGCGATGATGAACGGGCGGAACAATTCCAAAGCCATGCTCTTAGGCAAGCCGCACTGGTGCATCTTGAGGCGCGGGCCGACGACGATGACTGAACGGCCTGAATAGTCCACGCGTTTGCCGAGCAAGTTCTGGCGGAAACGGCCTTGCTTACCCTTCAAGATGTCGGCCAAAGATTTCAGCTGCCTCTTTTTGCCGGTGGATGCCAGCACGGTCTTGGCATGACGCGCGCTGTTGTCGATCAAAGCATCTACAGCTTCCTGCAACATGCGCTTTTCGTTACGCGTAATCACTTCCGGCGCATGCAGTTCCACCAAGCGCTTGAGACGATTGTTGCGGTTGATGACGCGGCGATACAAGTCGTTCAAGTCTGAGGTGGCGAAACGTCCGCCATCCAAAGCCACCATTGGGCGCAAGTCCGGCGGAATGATTGGCACAGCCTTAAGGATCATCCAATGCGGATCAATGCCTTGGAGGCCTAGAGACCTCAAAAGCTTCAAGCGCCTGATGATATGCTCGTACTTTGCACCGGAGGCATGGCCCAATTCTTCCTGCAGAGCTTTGGCAGTCGCAGCCACATCGATCCTCTTCAAAAGTTCATCAATGGCTTCGGCGCCGATCTTGGCCTCGAATACATGGCCGAACTTCAATGCATACTCATGGTATTCATTTTCCGAAATGATCTTGAGCGGAGCCAATGTCTTCAATTCTTTTTCAGCTTCCGAAAAATCAGCTTCCAATTCCTTGAGCTTGCGTTCCTTGTTGCCTTGGGCCTTGTCCAACTCTTCGGTCACGGCCTTGTCTGATTTTTGCGCCTTGTCATTGATGCGTTCGACTTCGCGGTCGAATTCCGATTCTATCTGCTTGCGCTTGCCTTTGTATTCGGTGCGCAGCTGCTCAATGACTTGAGCCTTCAGATCCTCGTCCACGTGCGTGATGATGAAAGCCGCGAAATACACGACCTTCTCCAAAGACATGACCGAGAGATCCAGCACATTGCCGATGCGTGACGGCACAGAGCGCAAGAACCAGATGTGGGCAACGGGCGATGAAAGCTCGATATGGCCCATGCGTTCGCGCCTGACCAATGAGTGCGTGACTTCGACACCGCACTTGTCGCACACAATGCCCTTATACCTGATCTTTTTATATTTTCCGCAATAGCACTCCCAGTCTTTGGAAGGGCCGAAAATTTCTTCGGCGAACAAGCCGCTCTTTTCCGGCTTCTGCGTCCTATAGTTGATGGTCTCAGGCTTGGTTACCTCTCCGTACGACCACCCGCGTATCACCTCAGGCGAAGCCAACTTCAGGCGCATGCCATTGAAGTCGGTCGTCTTTACGTTTTCTGATTGGAAAAACGACATAATAGTGGTCTGTTAGAGTTTAGGTAATTCTTCTGGATTAGATTCCCAAGCGAATTCTTCGGATGACTGCCCTGGAGCAGTGGGTTTGGCCACATGCGTTGGCTTGCTCTCTTCGATGCGCTTGCCGTCTTTGAGCAACTCAACATCCAAGCACAAGCCCTTAAGTTCGCGGACCAGCACATTGAATGATTCCGGCACATTGACCTTGGAGATGCGCTCATCCTTGATGATGGCCTCATATGCCTTGGAGCGGCCTGGCACGTCGTCTGATTTGATGGTCAAAATTTCCTGCAAAGTATGGGCTGCGCCATAAGCCTCAAGCGACCAGACTTCCATTTCACCGAAGCGCTGTCCGCCGGACTGGGCCTTGCCGCCCAAAGGCTGCTGCGTAATCAATGAGTACGGGCCAATGGAGCGCTGGTGGATCTTGTCTTCGACCATGTGATGCAGCTTAAGCATGTAGTTGTAGCCGACTGTAGGATCATGCTCATAAGCCTCGCCTGAACGGCCGTCGAATAATTTGATTTTACCTGTGGCCGGGAAGCCTGCCTTGATGAGCTGTTCGCACAGCACCTGCTCTGGCACGCCATCAAACACAGGGGTGGCTACGTGATAGCCCAAAGCATTGGCCGCCAAACCCATATGCGTTTCCAGGATCTGTCCCAAGTTCATACGGGAGACAACGCCCAACGGGGAAAGGATAACATCGACTGATGTACCATCTTCCAAGAAAGGCATGTCTTCGACGCGCACGATGCGCGAGATGACGCCCTTGTTTCCGTGACGTCCGGCCAGTTTGTCTCCGACTTGGATCTTTCTCAAGTCAGCGACTGCGACCACGATCCTCTTCAGCACGCCCGGCTGGAGCTTGTCGCCGTTCTCGCGGGTAAAGAGCGTGATGCCCACTACCTTGCCGCGGGCGCCGTGCTCCAAGTACAAGGATGTGTCGCGCACGTCCCTGGCTTTTTCGCCGAAAATGGCACGCAAAAGTTTTTCTTCGGCCGAGAGATCAGTCTCGCCCTTAGGCGTGATCTTGCCCACCAAAATATCACCGGATTTGACTTCGGCGCCGATGCGCACTACTCCGTTCTCATCCAAATTCTTGAGTTTTTCTTCGGATACGTTCGGGATGTCATTAGTCACGACCTCAGGCCCGAGCTTTGTGTCGCGCACGTCCATGGCAAAATGCTCGATGTGGACCGAGGTGAAGCGGTCATGGTGTACCAATTTTTCCGAAAGGATGATGGCGTCCTCAAAGTTGTAGCCATCCCATGAAAGGAAGGCGCACAACAGGTTTTGGCCCAAAGCCAATTCGCCTTGTTCGCACGAAGCGCCGTCTACCAGCACTTCGCCGGCATAGACCTTCTGATCTTTGTTGACCCTGACGCGCTGGTTCAAGCAAGTCGATTGGTTGGAGCGCTGGAATTTGATCAAGTCATAACGCCTGGACTTGCCGTCTGCTGTCTGCAGTTCGACGTGGTTGCCGGAAACAGAAACGATAGTGCCATCATCCGGCGCCAAAATCACATGGCCTGAATCGACTGCTGCGCGGCGTTCCACGCCAGTACCCACGATCGGAGCATCCGGCTTGATGCAAGGCACAGCTTGGCGTTGCATGTTTGATCCCATGAGTGCGCGCTGGCCGTCATCGTGTTCCACGAACGGAATGAGTGAAGTGGAAATGGACAAAATCTGCTTGGAAGAAACATCGACGTAATCGATCTCATGCACATCGACCACGGTCGGTTCACCGTTCTTGCGGGCCGGAGTGCGCTCGACCATGAATTTGCCGTCGCGCGAAATCGGCGTGGTGGCCGGCGCAGTCGTACCGCGCTCTTCAGTGAATGCGTTCAAATAAGCGATTTCATTTGTTACATGCGGCACAAGCGGCAGTTTGGGAATGGAAATCTTGGCCAGCTTTTTTGCCAAGCTTGCTGAAATCTCTTCGCCTGCTTTGCCCACGACCTTGCCCTCGCCATCGCGGACCTCAACCCTCAAAAACTGGCCGACGCCGTCTTCGCCGTTGTTCTCGGCCCAATTCTTTACTTTGCGATATGGGGTTTCGATGAATCCGTAATCATTGATGCGCGCGTAGCTGGCCATGTGGCCGACCAAGCCGATGCTCGGGCCTTCTGGAGACTGAATCGGGCAGATGCGGCCATAGTGAGTGCGATGCACGTCGCGGACTTCAAAGCCGGCGCGTTCGCGCGACAAGCCGCCAGGGCCGGTCGCAGACAAGCGCCTCTTGTGTTCCAGCTCAGACATCGGGTTTGTCTGGTCCATGAACTGCGAAAGCTGGGAAGACATGAAGAACTCGCGGATGGCAGCGATCACTGGGCGCGCATTGATCAACCTGCCTGGTGATAAGGCAGTGATTTCCTGCGTGGACATCCTGTCTTTCACGATGCGTTCCATGCGCGCCAAACCAATGCGGAAGCGACTCTGCAAGAGCTCGCCAATGGCGCGGACGCGGCGGTTTCCGAGGTGATCGACATCATCCGGATCTTCCTGCGTGTTATTCAGCCTAATGATTTCCTTTAAGATGGACATCAGATCTTCTTTGGACAAAATCCTGTTCTCTTCCTTGGTTATCATGTCTGCGTCCCAAGGCATGCCGAAACGCTGATTGAATTTGTAGCGGCCGACCGGGCCCAAGTCATAGCGTTCAAACTTGAAGAACATGGAATGGATCAAAGACTTGGCATTGTCTGCCGTGGCCATGTCTCCGGGGCGGATGCGCTTGTAGACTTCGATGTAGCCCTCGTCCTCATTCTTGGCCACGTCTTTGGCCAAAGTCGCATCAATGTATTTATTGAGCGGGTGGACATCGATGTCCTTGAAAGCTTCTTTGATTTCTTCGTCAGCTGACATGCCGAATGTCCTGAGCAGTGATGTAGCTGCGACTTTGCGCTTACGGTCGATCTTCACCCAGATCACGTGGTTCATGTCTGTTTCGAATTCCAGCCACGCTCCCCTGTTTGGAATGACCTTGGCGCCATAGTATCTGCGGCCGCGGCCAGCTTCGGCCGTGAAGAACGCGCCAGCCGAACGCACGAGCTGAGAAATGACCACGCGCTCAACGCCATTGATCACGAATGTTCCGCGGTCAGTCATCACCGGCAAGTCGCCCAAATAAATTTCCTGTTCTTTGGTTTCGTTCGTGCGCTTGTTGACCAGCCTGGTCTTTACGCGCAAAGGCGCCTCAAAGGTGATATTTTTTGCCTTTGAAGTCTTTTCGTCGAATTTAGGTTCATCCAAAAAATAATCCGTGAGCGACAGCTCAAGATCACGTCCGATAAAGTCCCTTACAGGCGACAGTTCCCGAAACAGCTCACGGATGCCGTTCTCAAGAAACCATCTGTAGCTTTGTCTTTGGACTTCGATCAAGTCCGGCAAAGCCATCGCATCGCGAGAGGCCGTGAAGTATTGGCGTTCGCGCTCTTTGGGCGCTTGGCGCCTGAAAACCCTGGTCTTCATGGATAATTCTTCTAATTATGATTGCTTGCATGCTGCCCGGACCCGCGCACATGGGACAGAGGGGCATTTGGCCGAGCGCCCGACAGCCTTGCTAGCTATCACTGTTTAATTATCTTGGGTAATGGATCTTCCAGTGGACTGACACAAAAACCCTCTAAAATTCTTGGCTTTCTAGAGGGATTTTTTTGGTTTTTAAAACTTGATACGCATCACTTTTTTATGAAATTTTTGGATGAAATTCAGACTCTTTTGGCCGTGAACAGCCCGCAAGTCTTTTGTCAAATCACATCCAGATGGGCCTAATTATCACATTTATTCAAGGTCATGTCAAGTTTTTAACCACAGCCCTAGCCGCTGAAGGCCCAAGTCCTAGGCCATTGTCAAATCAAATGCCTGCCACTCTTGACAAAATCGCTAATTTATGCTAAATTACTTGATTCAATTCGCAATTTCGCTCGTACACAACCCGGCCATTTCTATTGATTTGGCCATTCACCTGGAGGAAATACCGTGGAAAACAGAATCAATCTCAGAACGACCTCATTCTGGACAAAGGCCGAGAAAGACTTGCCTAACCTGGCAGAGGAGTCAGACCTGTGCCGTACTGCGCTAAACCTGCTCCACAGGCGAAGCTTCCTGGGACAAGGGGCAATGGAAACGATCGAGGCCTGCGTCAGGATGTTCGAGATGCATCCTGATCCTGTGCCTGGATTCGATCAAATCCTGGACTACAACACCAACCACGTGCCCAAGCCGGTACTGGTACACTTCATGCACCACCTGAGGCACAAGTTGTGGTGGGCTGACAGTGTAATCCACAACCAGGCTGTCCAGCTCTACTGGAAACACCAGGAAACATTGGCCAAACTGCACCAAGCAGCCCTGGCAGCCCCGGATGCAACCCTGGTTGAACGAGCCCGCGAGCTCAATACTTGGTGGCAGGGGCTCAGCGGCCAGATGCGCAAGCGCGGAATGCGCTGCCTCATGGACGACCTTGGACACTCCAAGCAGGAGCTGGAAAAGCTCTGGGTTGATGCAAGCCTAGAGACGCGGATCCGATTCCTGGACCTGGCCAAGTACCTCATGGACGAGCAGGATCACTTGGCTGAGCTGGCAGCCCTGCAGCAGCAGGCGCAGAAGCAGCAGGCGCAAACCCCTGCGAAGAAGCGCAGCCGCCGCAACCATCTGCGGCTTGTCCCGCCTGTCGCAGCCTAAACCCGAACATTCAAGGAGGAGCTATTTGACCCGCCGACTGGAACACACTTCCAGCCGGCGGTTTTTCGTTTTGGCTTATTTTGGCTAAAAATATGTAATTTGGCTCAATCAAGCCAATAAAATTTGCGCTAATCTTAGCCAAGAAAACGAGTCATAAACTCTTGACAAAAACCCTAATTTCTGGTATAGTATATCGTTATTTTGAAAAGCCTTCGAAGCGCGCATTGAGGAGAAAAACCTTGCAGCACCCGAACACGGGCTATGTTGCAGGCGGAGGAGGAAGCATGGAGATCCGGTTTCGACTGGAACTCTGTGTCAGTACAACTCCAGGATTGACGGGCACTTGTGCTTTGCCAATCCATACCTCAATAAGCGCTTTGAATTCATACCCTGAAAGACGTGGAGGAGAGAACAACTCTCCACAGAAATCCTATGAAAATTGGGGTTTCCGTGGGAGGGGTCGCCAACCTCATGCAGTCCGGTGCAAACTGGACTAACTTGACTAGTAGCTACCATGATCATTGGCTAATTTATTATCCAATGTATCCGCCTCCGCATCTTTCAGGGTATTTGTTTGCCTAAAAAAGTGGTAGAATTAGAAAGATATGGCTAAGAAAAAAGCTCAACCGACACATATCAAGACCCCTGCAAGCAATACCATTGTGCTTTCAATGCGGGATATTGAAAAAAAGATACGCAAAACTCAGCCTCCGGTCTCGCGTATCCATAAGGCAAAAGTTAAATATAACCGCAAAAGTAAACATCCTTTCAAAGAGGAGTAAGCTGATTTGAGTAAAAATGGCCCAATTAGGGTCTTTTTTGTTTGTTGATCAGGCCTTCAAGGCCTTGACAATAATCAAAATCTTTGCTAAGCTTACCCATTCATTCAAAATCTGACAGAATGCAAATGGAGGGGAAAATTTGGCTTCGGCCAAGTATGTGGTCATAAGACTCCGGCTCAGGCTGGGCTCAAAAACCGCGTGCGAGCTCGTGTGAAGCTCTTGCCTAAAGCGAGCATCGCCTCCATCTTCATTCTGCCAGGTTCCCCCGTGTTTTTTCGTCCCCCATTGCCAGTAGAGGCGGCAAAACACGGAGGAGCGTAAAGCTCCTTAAAAATTTACACGAACCCCCGGAGGAATCCATGAGAAACGGACAAGAGACTGCCGCTAAGAAAGCGCGCGAACTTGGAATCAAGGACGAAGTGTTGGCCGAATCGGTTTACACTGACACAGAAAACCCTGTCCCCGACCAGCCGACCATCGCGCCGTGGAATCACACTCTCCACCTGATCACGAAATGGTGTGGAGATTTCTTGAGGCACGATCTGGCGTACATCACCCTGAGCGGCGCTCTCGAACGCGACGACCATGGCTGTCTCCGGTTCCACGAGCCGTGCGAGTTCTCCCTGGTCGAAAAGTCCGACGACGAGAACGATGTCGCTGATCCGCTGATTGGCGACAAGGTCAGGGCAAGGATCCCTCGCCTTGAGGAAACCATCCTGCACGGCTCTACCATGCGGGAGTACATGGTCCCTTGCGACGAATTCCCTGAGACCTATCCGGATTTTTGGAAAGGCTTGCACCCCAACATCAGAGACGAAATCGAGGCCAATACGATTGACGTCTTCGTCAATCCGACCTCGTGCAGGCTGTTCCGCAATCGATCAGGCAGGGTGCCAGGCATCAGCCCGAATCGCTCATACCACGTACCGTTCTACAAGTTCAAGCGAGTGTTTTGGGACATGACGCCGTCGTCTGAGGTCGAGGAACGCTTCGCGAATCGGTACGCGCGCTGGGAAGGACGCCATACCGAAGTGGGGCTCACAGGCTATAGGAATGGACAAGGCATGCCCATCCCAACCGGCTGTTTCATTCTCCTGGCTGCCCCTCGAAAAGGCGGGCAAAGGTCGGTCTTGGTCTTTCTCGGCGGCCAACTGGTTCAGGGCTCTCATCCGTCAGCGGATTCCGATGACTCAGTACAACCCGGCATGGAAGTCGCCCGTCTGATCACCATTACCTACAACACGTTCATGGCACACACGCTGATGGACATGGCGCATCTCTACGGGCTTTATCTCCCCCAAGAACCAAGCTCAGAGAGAAGCAAGCGTTGTAGGCGGCGGCTGAATGAGAGCTACTACGCTCTGCACCTGACGCGCATCCGAGCAGACGAAAATGCCGAGGATGAGAGCTGTTCCGCGCCTGCAACCAGACAGGTGCCTGAAGCTGAAGCCGAAGACGATGGGCCAAGCGACGAAAACGACCCTCAAGAAGATCAGACTCTCGCTTGCCACAACGACCCGGCTGACAGCAGGATTCCTGATCTCGATGTACCTTGCCTAGCCGGACTGTCCACCCTTAAATAACACGGGGTGGCAATGACTGGGCCTTTGGCTGCAAACGCACTCGCGAATGCAGCTTTTTTTTATTTTGTAGTTGTCGCTGATTGCTCTGGCAAAGCACTGGTTGAGGTAGCTGACTGATTATATGTAACGTATCTGACTATTTCTACTTCTCCGCCATAGCGGCGCTTAGCAGCTACATCCAATCGAGTCGTGCCCCTGGGCACATCAAAAGATATATCAAAAGATCCGTCCGTTTCCACCACAGCTGATTGGCCATTAATGGAGATCGAAGCTGTCGGGTCTGTTTTGCCTCTTACGCGCAATAAGGAATTGTTGATCACAGCGTGGTCAGCCGGCTCCAGGATCTCAAGCTGAGGCGAGGCCGTAAGATGCCCTGCCTGATGCGCGACATACCAGCCAAGAACGCCTACAACAAGAATAATCGCGACTAAAATAAGATATTTGGAAGGCACGAACAAATCGGACTTTTTGATCCTTCTGGCAAAAACAAAATTGTCTTGGCCGGTTTTTTTGCCCAATCTTTCGAGTGCTAAACGATATTTTTCCAAAAAAAATCCGACTCTGCCCTCCAAGGCGCTGACCAAAGAACGGACATGCCGCTCAGCATAAGCCGGATCATTCAATTCATCTAATCTTTCTTCCTCTAGCAAACAAATCGTATTTTTATGGATGCCTGTCGCACGCTCCAAGGCCTCGCGCGTCCAACCGCGCAATTCCCGCAACTGCCTAAGATCAGCGCCAAATCCCTGTTCTGGGCCGATTTTTTTTTGGACAAAAGACATACTACTCCTCTTCTATGTCCGGAATCTCTCGATTGACCTGGTCTAACGCTGGCTGCGAGCCCACAGGCACCTGATCCATGCCTTTCGTGAATTCAACCTGCAGAATTTCGCGCGGCTTGGCGCCGTCTGATGGTCCGATGAATCCTTCGGCTTCAAGCAAGTCCAAAATCCTGGCAGCGCGCGCATACCCGACCTTAAGCCTTCTCTGCAAAAGCGAAGCGCTGGCCTTGCCTGCCCGGATAATCTCTTCTTTGGCCAAGGGCAACATCGGATCAGCGTCTTCATCCATTATGCCGTTTCCGACATCCAACAAAGACGTTTGGTTCGCGCGCTCCACTACCCCGGGGTCATAATCAGCTGGTTCGTATTTTGATTTCACGTATTCAACCACGCGATTGATTTCGTCGTCTGCCACATACACGCCTTGGATGCGCTTGGGGGAAGACATGTCAGCCGTTGAATACAGCATGTCGCCGCGTCCGATAAGCTTGTCTGCGCCGGATTGATCCAAAATGGTGCGAGAATCCATGGACGAAGCCACGGAAAACGCAATGCGCGCCGGGATGTTGGCCTTGATCAAGCCCGTGATGACATCCACTGACGGCCTTTGCGTGGCCAGCACCAAATGGATACCGACTGCGCGCGACATCTGGGCCAAACGCACGATCTGGGATTCCACATCCTGCTTGGCCGTGACCATGAGGTCAGCCAACTCATCTACGATCATTACGATATAAGGCAATTTTTCCTGGCAGCGCTGGTTATAGCTTGCGATGTCGCGGGCCTGCATCTTGGATAGCAGATCAAAACGTCGGTTCATTTCGCGGATTGCCCACTTCATGGAATTGACTGTTTTTTCCACGTCAGTGATGACCGGCGTAATCAAATGCGGAATGCCGTTGTAAATCGGGAATTCAACGCGCTTCGGGTCGACCAGCACAAGCTTGAGTTCGTCCGGGCCATTTGAAAACACCAGAGACATGATGATCGTATTCAGACAGACTGATTTACCTGAGCCTGTTGCGCCTGCCACGAGCAAGTGCGGCATTTTCGTGATATCAGACAGCCAGGGCTTGCCGCTCACATCGCGGCCCAAGGCAAATGATAATGGGCTGCGGCGATCGCGCCAATCTTTTGTCTCGAATAATTCGCGCAAGCCCACGATGGCCACGCTTTGGTTGGGCACTTCTATGCCGACTAATGATTTGCCCGGGATTGGCGCTTCAATGCGGATCGGGTGTGCGGCCAAGGCCAAAGCCAAATCATTGTGCAAGGCTGTGATCTTGTTCAGCTTGATGCCATCAGCTGGTTTGAAAGTGAATTGCGTGACAGACGGACCAACCGAGACTTCGCCCATTTCTACTGGGATGCCGAAAGTTTCCAGAGTGCGCTGAATCACCATCTGCCGGCCGGAAATATCGCCTGAAGTCGGTTTTTGGTCATGGCGCGTCAGCAACTCAAGCGGTATTTCTATCTTAGGATTCCTACGCCTGGGCTTGGGCGCGGGCGCTGGTTCGCCTGATTCCTTTTGGTGCGCTGACTGAACGCGCGGGCGCTCATCATCTTCATCGCCATCGACTTCCTCTTCGTTCGTTTCGATATGTTTCTGCTCAGCTGAAGCAATGGCTTGGTTTTCCATGGCCAAACGCTTTCGCGCTGACCTGTCCTTGATGGAACTGATCATCCAAGCTATCGGCTTCCAAGCCAAAAGCAACAAGTACTTCAAAAAGTTCAGGATCTGGATTACTCGCTGGGCGATCGTACTGAAAGACGTATTGAAGATCAAGACCAAGGAAATGCCGAAAATCGCGGCAAAAAAGATAATTGAGCCTGCTACTCCGAAAATCGGCATGAAGGGTTCGCCCAGCATCATGCCTAGTTTGCCGCCTGCCGCATCAATGCTTGAACCGTCAGCCGGCTGGCCGCCGAATGTAATAAGATGAATCAATGGATTCAGGCCTAGAAAGAAGGCCACGAAGCCAATGAAATTAGTGAGCTTGAGCGTGAGTTTATCCGGAAGTATGAGATAGATAGTGATGGCCAGCAAAAAGAAAGGCAAAACAATCTTGTCCCAGCCCAGCACATGCGACATGGCCTGATCCGTAGCAATGCCAATGGATCCGGCCAAATCAAACAACGAAAGCAGTAAAAACAAGGCTGCTGCAAAGCATAAAACCGTAAGAATCCCTTTTTGCGTCTGGGGGTCCAACTTGAATGCAAAACTACGTTTTCTTCTAGGTGACATGGCATCCAGTATCTTAACAAATCCTCAACGATTTGTCCTGATTTATGCGACCTCTTCGGTTTCGCTGTCTTTGATGTCTGCGCCGGCTTTGAATGGCTCGTTTCCGTTCTCTTCCTCCTTTGCCTTCCAAGCCACAATAATCTGCTCACGGATCTTGGACATCAGGTCTGGCCTTGAGCGCAGTGTTTGCTTGGCATTCTCACGCCCCATGCCTAATTTTTCCTCATTATATGCATAGCTATTGCCGGATTTTTTGATGACTCCCCATTCAACACCCAAGTCGATCAAATCGCCGCTGATTGAAATGCCTTCGTTATACATGATGTCAAACTCGCAATTGCGGAAAGGCGCAGCCATCTTGTTTTTCACGATCTTGGCTTTGACGCGGTTGCCGATGATCCTATCCCCCATCTTGATCTGGGCACTGCGGCGCACTTCTATGCGCATGGAAGCATAAAACTTGAGCGCATTGCCGCCGGTCGTGGTTTCCGGGTTGCCGAACATCACGCCTATCTTCATGCGGATTTGGTTGATGAAGATCACGACTGTTTTGCTGTTGGATACAATAGGCGTGAGCTTGCGCATGGCCTGGCTCATCAAGCGCGCCTGCAAACCCATGTGCGAATCGCCCATTTCGCCTTCGATTTCAGCCTTTGGCACCAAGGCAGCCACTGAGTCTATGACCACCACATCGACTGCATTGGACCTAACCAAAGTTTCCACGATATCCAAGGCCTGTTCACCAGTATCTGGCTGAGAAATAAGCATGTCATTGATATTCACGCCGATCTTTTTGGCATAATCCGGATCCAAGGCATGTTCTGCATCCACGAAAGCCGCAATGCCGCCCAATTTCTGCACTTCAGCAATGATGTGCTGGGCTAAGGTCGTTTTGCCCGAAGCTTCAGGACCATAAATCTCAATGACACGGCCACGCGGCACGCCCATCACCCCTAGAGCCAAGTCCAAAGACAAACAGCCCGTAGAAACAGAATCAACCAGCATCTTCTTAGCCTCGCCTAAACGCATGATAGAGCCCTCCCCAAAACGTTCTTTAATCTGATCGATCGCTTCTTGGGCGGCTAACTTGCGAGCATCGCGTTCATCAACTTTTTTCACTGCCATATTAATAAGTTACTGATTTATTTGTAATTAAGGGTTAATACGAATTACGAATTTGAACGAATATACGAATTGGTTTGTTCTATTCTTGTTCTACTTTGGCAATCTTAGCAAGTCATCACTAACTCGTCATGGGGATAAGTTTAAAATAGCCCCACCAGATGGCAGGGCGAGTAGTCAGGGAACGAAATCCACCAGACCGTTTTTGTAGGGATATGGGTCGCATCCGTTGCCATTGCAGTTCGGATCTTTGATCCCATTTGATTTGAAATAGTACTGGAGCGGGGTGCCTTGGATGACCAGGGCTACATTTCCAATCGTGCTGCCGCAGCCCCCGTTGACGCTGCACGATATGTCGCCCCAATATCTGCTGTACGGCAGAAACACCTGGAACTCAAACGACGTGGTGCAATGCGGAACATGGAATATGCAGTCCAGCTGCCCGTCGTTTGCAAGCAAATCCAAACACTCATCTACCACGCCCCAAGTTCGCGGTGGCAAGCCAGGAGGCATCCACCAGGCGTAGAGCGAGTTAGTACCCACCCAAGCTGGGCCTTGGTAATAGAGATGGATCGCAGTCTCGCCGTTGCAGTTGCCAGCATCAAGCGCTTGGCAAACGCCCATTTTCGCGCAATCCGGATCCTGGCAATCAATCAGGCCGTCGCAATCCTCGTCCAAGCCAGTGCAGGTTTCCTGGCCGACCAAATCGCAACCGAGAGACGAAGATCCACCAACGCCATATAATGATCCGCCCGTGCCAGCCGTGGCAAACGAACCGCCTGAGGCAACTATTTCTGATGAGCCAGCAGATCCGCCCGTGCCAGCCGTGACCCATGTGCCGGATGATCCGCCTGAGCTTGGTTCGCCCCCTTTGCCGCCAAATCCGCCCGACGAAGAACCACCTTGCCCAGCATCAAACGCTGGCTTGGGCTTGGCTGGCCCGATTGGTCCGACGAACTCAGCTGGATCTGGTTTTCCTTCGGCGCAGGTCGAGAGCAAGACGCACAAGGACATGAGCAAAGTGGCAGCCACGATGGCCGCAAAGGAAATCGCAAGGCTCTGTATGACTCCGTTCTTGATGCGCCTCCACGTTATGCGCGGCGCTCTCACCTTCTGGTTTTGGGTTTTCAAAGAAACGAATTTCAATTCTTCCATAGCTTCCTCCAATTCCTTTCATTACGCGTCGCGAAAGGAAAAAAGGAAGCATGGCGAAATAGTTTAGGACGGCCTATCCTGAGGCGCTTTGGCTCGCGCCAGATGCTGGGCCAGATGTTTCCGCGGACTTCCTATAGCTCGAACAAGCGGGCTGGAAATCTTTTTGCGCCCTATTTGCGGCGCCGCTGAAACGTGGCCTTTCCGAACGGATGTAAAGTCCGTGTCCCCAACCCCCTCCATCCACAGACATTATTCAAATCCATGAATGTACAATCCACTTTAAGCAAAACGTATCATCATCTCCGTGGCCAGTTGCCTTACCAGCCCGGGGCAGTAACAAGGCATTTACCTCCTTGGCACCGTACCCGATGAAAAAATATGTTTTGTTGGGGCGGCCGTCCTAAGCTGTTTCGTTTTTGAGGTGCGGGCTGTGAAGCCTCACTTATAATCTGTTATAAAGCTGGCAAGTTGGCAATTCATAGCGTCAATGACAAATGACACATGAAATTACGAATCAATTGTTATGCGCGTAGAGACGCCCTGGCAGGACGTCTCTACCAATGTCATTGGCGCATGACAACCATTTAAATGCATCGCGCAGTTTAACAAATCAGGCGTGTTTCTGTGTATAAATCATTTTCTTTGCGCAACTTAAAATAAATAACGATGAGCAGTGCATAAGTCGCGACGAGCAGGAGCAGATTCATGTCTTGGATTTCCAGGTTCAAAAAAGGCACATAGTTCGCGATGCTGGCTGAGAAAAAAATCGCTTTTGCCACTCCAAGCGCTGGCAAAGATACTGCCTGCCAACCTAAAAGCTGGCCCCAAGCAGCTGCCATAGCGCCGAACAACATGGCCCAAGGCACGAGCGGCACAGCAATCAAGTTCGTAAAAATGCCAGCCAAGGATACGCGGCCAAAAGCCAAAGCCATGTAAGGCGTGGTCATCAATGTAGCTGCAATGGATGTGGCAGCTGCCTCGCGCAAAACATCAAAATATAAAAATCCTAGCTTGCGATTGATGATGGGCGTCCAAATCATCAAGCCGAGCGTGGCTAAAAACGAAAGTGCAAAACCTGCGTCAAACCCCAGCATCCAAGGATCAATCAAACACAGGATGGCGGCAGACAAGACAAGCAAGCGCCAAGTCTGCGATTGCCTGCCTAGGTGGCGCGCCAGCAAGACCAGCCAGCCCATAGCTGCAGCGCGGTCTACAGATGCGCTAAAGCCCGTGAACATCACGTAAGACGCTAGTGCGATTGTCGTGCCCCAAAAAGCTTGTCGCCTCCACAAACCAGCGCCGAGCAAAAGCGCAAAAATCACAGACGCGACAATGGTGATGTTAGAGCCTGACACAGCAATCAAGTGCGTCAGGCCTGCACTGCGGAACAGATCATTGGATTTTTGCGACATTCCCCTTTCGCCGTAAAGCATGCCAGCGATTAACGCACCTTCGTCCCCTGGCATGGCAGACATGATGCGACGGTTAGTCCACGTTCGCAAATCCGCAAAAGTCTGCCGCACATCCCACCAGGCCGGCGGCTTGATGGTCATAACAGTTTTTGGCGAGCACTCGGCTTGATACTTTTTAAAGAATGAGACAAAAAGATGGTAATCATCCTTCCCCTGCGTCCTGACTTTGGGTTTGCAGGTGAAACTGATGGTTGAGCCGATGACCAGACTGCGCTTCGCCCTAATCAAAAACGTGTTCTCCTTAGTCTTCACATACGCTTGCCAGCCGAATTTGCCATAGGACGAGTCTTGGACAATGGCTATAAACTCATCTTCTGATGCAACTGGTGCTCTGGGGATGGCTAGGTCGAAACGGAAAAGACCGAAAGACAGCAGTGAAAGAAAAACGAATAGCGATTTCATAATAACCACCCCTGTCCCCTCCTTGAAAAGGAGGGGGATGCAAATCAGTGCAATTAAAATCCAGTAAACGAGCGTGTGCGTGGGTGTCAGCGGAAAAAAGGAATGGATGGCAATGCCGCACAAGAACCCGGCTGGAACCACCCAAGGCTTCAATACTTGTAACTTTACTGATACGTGACTCGTGATACGCGACATGTAAAACACGAAAAAATGTCTTAAAGTCGGCTCAGGATTCCCCATAGCATGGCCCCTATCCTTATAGCCAACCCGTTAGCCTCAACGAAATCGGATTGGGTTATGTAATTCTCTTTGCACGAAAATTCTAGCAAATACCTTGATTCATTTAGGGAACCATAAGCAATCTCTAAAAAGTTTTTGAATACAAGTGGCCTCCTCCTGGCATTGCCCTCTAGGTAGTTTAAAGCCACGGATAAAGTCGACCTTCGTAATTGGGATGTACAGCCGTAAATCTCTTCTCTTGGAAACTTCCGAGACAACCCGTAGACCAGATGGACATATTTATCGATCAATTCCTTCAGTTCTTGATGGTACATAGAGGTGCAAGGTGACTCGTGACTTGTGACACGTCTAAAAATAGGGTCATACGCTTCACGTATCACAAGTTACGTATCACGACGTGAGGCTCCCCGGCACCTACATTTACTATACATTTTTTTAGCAAAGTGGCAAGATGTGCATATCCATTTATCACTAAAAATTTATGAAAAATTCAAGTCCAGAGGTCCCGCAGGTTCCCAATGAATCCATCAATCCGAAAAATACGCTGTTCTATGCCATGCAGCGGCTAGCGAGCGATAAGCCGATGGAGGACGAGGAGCGGGCGCGGCTGACCTCGTTAACCATGGAAAAAATGCGTGAAGAGAATGTTGGGCAATCAATCCTTGAAATGGTTCGCTGTGCCCGAGAATCAAAAAATCTTGAAATGCTGCGATTCGCACTGGAAGCACTGCAGAAGAGAATCCATAAAGGCAGTAGCTTAGGATTAATCAGCATTTCAGACACTGAGTTACAGGGTTTCTTGGAGGGTGAAGATCTGACGGTGTTGGTCGGGAGCGGTACGCATGGTCATCGGTTGATTCTTCAGGGAAGAGAACTCTCTCTGCCATTTGATGAACAACATAGTGGCCGTTTTGCTGAAAACTTCAGAGTCCTCTTTGGACTTGCAGAAAAAGACAACAACTTGCGGGTTTCCATCTAAAAGATGGATTCAAGTGCTGATAACTACATAATTTATGAGCCAACTTTTCCTAAAAGAACAACCTGAATTAAAAGATTTCCAACAATACGTTCGCGATCTGGTCAGTGAACGTGGTTTTGAAAACGAAGGTGTCCCTGAGTTGTTCATGCTTTTGAGCGAAGAGATCGGCGAGATGGCAAAAGCAGCTCGTAAACATACGCTCATCAAAATAGACGATGCTTCCCGCAAACCTGACTTAGAGCTGGAAATCGCTGATGTATTTATCTATCTTTTGAGCATTTGTAATCGGTTTGATGTTGATCTGGAAAAAGCTTTTCGCGACAAGGAAGAAATCAACAAAAAGAGAGTATGGAGATAATTAAATGAACCCTTACTGCCCTGATGAACAAGATATGCCTAAAATATCCATACGCTATCAAAAAGTAAGCGATGCGAAGAGGTTCTTTGAGATTTTGGACAATCCGAACTTCCTCTATTTTCCTGTGCACGTCAAAAGTGTTGAGGATGAAAAAACATGGCTGAAAGAAAACCCAACGCGCAGGAAAAATAATACCGAATGGAATTACACCATTCTCTTTGGCGCCCAAATAGCCGGATCGGTCGGCATCAAAATCAATTCCCATCGCAAACACATCGGTGAAATCGGCTACTTTCTTGACGAAAAACTTTGGGGGAAAGGAATCACGACCAGAGCTGTAAAGTTAGTTGAGAAAGAAGGTTTTAATAAGCTTGGATTGTCAAGAATAGAAATCCTTATGCAGCCGGAGAACAGAGCCAGCGAAAAAGTGGCGATAAAATGCGGATATAAAAAAGAAGGACTGCTAAGGAGAGCTGTTAAAGGCACAGACAGAAAAATGAAAGACGCACTCATGTACGCGAAAGTTTTGTGATTAATTAAAAAAGCCCTATGTGGTTACATAAAAAACAGCCCTGAGCGAGCTGTTCGAGCCGAGCCACGAATGGAGCTAGGCGACTGCCTGAACCGGGACAGGAATCTCCTCGTCCACATCGCAATCCTCTTCATCTTCGGGCCATGGGTCACACGGTGGCGAGACGTGGTACTTGGCGACGTAGATGCCGCCTTTTTCCTTAATGACTACACTTGCTTCGTATTCATCACCCGGGAGAATGGGTCTCTCGCATCCATGGCATGGATGTTCTCGTTCAGCAGTGCACTGATAATGCCGAAGCTGCCTATACCGCGATTTACGCGGCAACGATTCAACGGCGCGTACAATCCGTAAGGCCATGTACCTACTCCTTGTTCGTGGATAGCCAAAAACATAACAGACCCAGTGTTTTTGGTCAAAAATTATTGCTCTGTTTGAACGCGATTATCTCGTCTCCAGCCACTTTTTGGCATCCATGAGCGCCATGCAGCCTGAGGCGGCGGAGGTGATGGCCTGGCGGTAAACGCGGTCTGCTACGTCGCCGGCTGCGAAAATGCCTGGCACATTTGTTTTGGTTCCACTGACTTTGATGTAGCCGTCATGTTCGCATTCCACCAACGTACAGATGAACTCTGTGTTGGGTCGATGGCCAATGGCAATGAATACGCCGTCTATGGGCATGTCTGTCAGCTCGTTCGTGACATTGTTTTTCAATCTGATTGACTTGAGCGTTGTCTCACCCAAAAACTCATCGATTTCTGTATTGAACACAAACTTGATCTTTGGATTCTGCTTGGCGCGCTCATACATTATTTTGCTGGCCTTGATGCCATCCTCGCCTTTGCGCACCAAGATGGTGACGCTGTTGGCAATGCGTCCCAAAAAATGCGCATCTTCCATGGCCACGTCCCCAGCACCCACGATGGCCACATTTTTGTTCTTGAAGAAAAACCCATCACATGTGGCACAACCTGAAACGCCTTTGCCTTTGAACTTGGCCTCAGACGGCGTGCCCAGCCATTTGGCCACGGCACCAGTCGCGACAATTACAGCCCGCACTTCCCCGCTCTGCTTTTCGCCATGCAAAATAAACTTGTTGTCTTTTGGTTCTACTTTAGTGATCTTATCTTGGATCAATTGCGCGCCGAACCTCTCTGCGTGCTTTTTGGCTTTTTCCATCAAGTCCGCGCCCAAGATACCTTGATCAAAACCCAAGAAATTATCTACTTCGTTTGTTGTCGTAAGCTGGCCGCCTGGCTCAGGCCCCATCCAGAGCGCGGCCGTTAACCCGGCGCGCATGGCATAAACCGCTGCGCTATAGCCCGCAGGCCCTGCGCCGATAATGCCGATGTCGGCTGTGATCATGTTGTCTGACATATTTTCGTGCCTTAAATGTAATCTCAAAAACTCTTTTTGACAAGCGCCCTAAACGCCTCGCTAGCTGCTCCATTTTGGAGATTCTCACGGTCGCTCCGACTTCCCTCAGAATGACAATTATTTTATTTTATCCAATCACGATTCGTACCTTCGTAACAAATTCGTAATTCGTACGAGCCCAGCGAACAAAAAAGCCGAC
>CAZPAP010000001.1:33908-44888 GCA_964584725.1 uncultured Gammaproteobacteria bacterium | reverse complement strand
AATCCAAAAAAGAACACTGAGCGCTTATGATCGTAAGCGCAAACAAGGTACGCAAAGGTGCATTACTGACTAGAAGGTACGATGTAAACATATTATACCGCTAAATTGGCATTTATTCAAACCTAGTGGATCACCCTATAAACATTGAATAAAAACCTATGCTCAGCTAAAAAACCCTGATATTACAGCTATTTTATTTTTTACCCCTATTGTGGAAAACTTGTTTACAAACCAGTATAACAAAAACCTATCCTTGAGTTCTGCTCTGTAACAATTAATCTTTGAGGTTGGATGAAGCAAAAACCTAGCCAGGAACACATGTTTTTGATAGCAGGTTGATCAAAAACAGCTAAAACCTTACCAGAGCACTTGGCTCCGTCGAGCTGCGAACTACCTCCTGCCAGCTGCGACTGTTGACTGGTAAAATCAAATTTAAAGCTGTTGTCAGCAAAAAGATGCGTATTTGATGCAAAAGCATCTGTTGGTGGACGCAGAGTTTTGACTATTGAGCTGTCAGGCAATGTATAGTTCGTTACATCAAAGATATTTTTTGCCTCTAATAAACCAATTTTCTCATCCTGCGAGAGTTCAGTTGCGCCTGTAAACTCATATATCGACGAAGTTTCACCAGAACTCCAGGATAATATGCCTTCGCTCGGCAAATCCAATGCTATTCCTTGGCTAATAAAAGCATTTTTCACGAACAAGGATGTCTGCGGTTTGATCGGTGCAAAGCCACCTGTACCAGAGTCTTCACGCAAAAGACTGAATTGCTCATCTGCTGGCATTTTCGTTTGCCATGCGCTTGAATCAACAAAGCCTGTCAAAACATCGGGCAAATCTTTGAACTCAGCCCCTGGGCCAGACAATAGATTCTTGAGATTAATGGTCAATAACACTTTCTTCTGCGCAAAAGGCAAGCCAAGCAATACCGCAGGACTCTTGTAACTTGTAACTTGTGACTTGTGACTCGAATCTCGTATTATCAAGGGCCAATGACCAGACTTCAAAAAGTCCAAATCAAACAAGCTTGGTGTCTTTACAGCAAACGGTTCGGGAGCTTTGCCTGATTCGGCTGTAAAGCCAACGAATGTGGGGAATATTTTATTTTGGTTTACAGCCTCCAGCCAAGCATCAGGCGCTGAAGAAGGGAGTTGCACGCCAGCCGGCAGGATAGCGATCAAGGTCGCATTCTCAGGCACAGGTATTTTGGTAAAAAACCAAAACAAGATGCCGAGCAATATGAATAGACTGGCCACGACTGCTGCAATCAAACCAAAAAGACCGCTCCATACTTGTTTGTGGCCAGATTGGCCGTACGAAAGTATGGGCGATCCTTTTAATGCATTGTCCTGAATCAGGATGTCACTCACAATTTAATGGCAAATGGGTCGCTACCTTTATCTGGGCTTGGGTTGTACGGGCGTCTTGGTGCACTTGAAGAACGATCAAACCCGCCCCTGCCTCCGCCGCCATGTCCGCGATCGCCTCCCCTGCCTCCGCCTCTCATTGGCGGGCGCGGGCTGCGAGCGTCTGTGCCATTGTCTACATATCCTGGAGCAGCGCGCTTGATGGATAGATTGATGCGGCCCATGCTATCTATTTCATAACACTTGACCGTGACGATGTCGCCGATGTTGACCACGTCAGTCACTTTGTCCACGCGGTTGGGCGCGAGCTCGCTGATGTGGACCATGCCATCTTTGCCAGGCAAGATTTCCACGAAAGCGCCAAAATCCATGATGCGTGTGACCGGGCCAGTGAAGATTTCTCCGACTGCCACTTCGCGGGTGAGGTTCACGATCCAATCCTTGGCTTTTTGCATGCCTTCTGGGTTGGTGGACGTGATGAACACGCTGCCATCATCTTCAATATCGATTTCAACGCCAGTCTTTTCAATGATCTCATTGATCATTTTGCCGCCTGGACCAATGACATCGCGGATCTTCTCTGGATTGATGTGGATGGTCTCGATGCGAGGCGCGAACTTGGACAAATCAGCACGTGTGACCGGAATGCAAGCTTCTATCACATCCAAAACCTGCATGCGGGCTTTGAGGGCGCGCGTAAAAGTCTCTTTAACGATTTCCATTGGTATGCCATGCGTTTTCGTATCCATTTGGACTGCCGTGATTCCAGCGCGCGTTCCAGCGACCTTAAAGTCCATGCCGCCAGTGCCATCTTCCAAGTCCTGGAGATCAGTGATGATCTGCCATTTGTTATTCGCTTCGTCTGATGCGACGCCCATGGCAATGCCAGCGACTGGAGCAACGATCGGTACGCCTGCATCCATCAACGCCAAGGTTGAGGCAGTGGCCGAACCCATGGATGAAGATCCGTTTGAGCCCAAGACTTCTGACACGATGCGGATAGTGTACGGGAATTTTTCGCGATCAGGCATGATTGGGATCAAAGCGCGTTCTGCCAAAGCTCCGTGCCCGATTTCGCGGCGGCCAGGGCCACGATTGCCCTTGGTTTCGCCGACTGCATAACTTGGGAAATTATAGTGGTGGAAAAAGCGGCGGATAGTCTGGAATTCCATGGTATCAACCATCTGAGCCATGCCAGGCGCGGCCAAAGTCACGAGCGAAAGCACTTGCGTGTTGCCGCGCATGAACAAACCTGAGCCATGCGTGCGTGGCAAAAGCCCGACCTGAGCAGTCAATTGGCGGATCTCATCCAAGCCGCGACCGTCGGCGCGCTTGCCCTGCTCCAAAATCATTTTCGTGACTTCGGATTCAACGAACTCATCCACGACTTCCAAAGCAATCTTGCGCTTGTCTTTGCCTAATTGCTGTTCAGTCAAATACTTATCCAATGCCTCCTTGATTTTAGCTACTGCTTTTTTGCGGTCATCCTTGGATTTGAGAGGGGTAGCGAAAATCTCTCCGACCTTGGTGGCCAAAAACTTATTCGCTGTCTCGTGCAAAGCCTTTCTTTCTTCAGCCGCAACTTTTTCCTCATCATTCTTCGGAGTGAATGGATCAGCCTTGGCTTGGCCATGGTTTTTCACGACCTGATTGATCAAATCAATCACAGGCTGGAAGTTAGACTGAGCCAATTCAACTGCTTTGACTGCCATATCCTCTGTAATCTGCGAAGCACCGGCCTCAAGCATGATGGTTTTGTTGTTCAAGCCAGCGACAATAAAATCCATGCCGCCTTCTTCTGTCTCCTTATATGTAGGATTGAAGATGAGCTGGCCATCTTTCTGTCCAATGCGTGCAGCTGCGATCGGGCCGGCCCAAGGGATATTGGAAATGGCCAAAGCGCAGGATGAACCGATCAAGCCCAAAATGTCAGCGTCATTCTCGCCGTCGTGGCTGAGCACAGTGGTGATGACAGCGATTTCGTTGCGCATGCGGTCGTCGAACAACGGGCGCAAGGCGCGGTCAATCAAACGGCCAGACAAGACAGCCTCGTCGGTCGGCCTGCCTTCGCGCTTGATGAAGCGCGAGCCTTTGATGCGGCCAGCAGCGTAAAAGCGTTCCTCATAATCAACCTGCAAAGGGAAGAAATCCAAACCTTCGCGGATTCCGCCCATGGTGGCTGCGCACAAAACAACAGTATCGCCGTAGCGTACTGTGCACGAACCATTGGCCTGTTTGGCCAATAAATCTACGCCAATAGTAAGGGTTCTTCCGCCCCATTCAATGGCATACTCTTTCTGTGATTGCATATTTTGACAAGCGGTAAAAACCGCCATAACGCTTGTCTTGAAACTAAATCCGCTCGGCGGATCCCTGTCTCAAGGCAAGTCGTCTAATTAAAGTGTTAAAGTGCCATTATAATCGCATAAAATGCCAATAAAGTCAAAACCCCTCTATCCCTGCCCTTTCCCCCACTGCTGCAGGGGAAAGGCGTCCGCTCAAATACAAAAAGCCCTCCAAGTGCGGAGGGTGAGACTTCAGTAGATCACGGTCATGACCATGCACGACTCTGTGTCTTGGTAGTACTCGGACTGGGCCATGTGGCAGACCTCGGGTATCACGAGTTTTTCCAATTTATTTTCCACGTAAGAGCGGGTGCCGCTGAAGACGCGAACTCTCGATCCACCAGGTTTCATGGAGTGGACCAGGGTTGATCGAGGATGATACGCGAGAGTGACCGTAGTCACATACACGCTGTTGACCTTGCCTGAGCTTTGGGATATGTGCGTGATCACCACTTCGCTCCGGCTCACGAACTTCTGGATCCGATCTTCCAGGTTAAAGTCATTTATCGGGTAGTTGGGTGCTGAAAACATCTTGAACATTGGGGCTCTCCTTGTGAACGTGCGCAATCAGGCCTATACGCGTATGTCGCCGCCGCCCATGAGCGTGCCATCCGTGTGAAAGTAGAACACGAGCGCGTGGCGTTCACCATAAAGATTTCCGACTACACGAAGCTCCAGTCCTGATTGCAAGACTAGGCTCACTTCAACGCACTGCGTACTCCGGAAGAGCTCCTCCACCATTCCCGCGTGATGATATGGACAAAGCCACTTTTCCATATCATTCGGGTGAGAACTGTTTTTGCAGTTTTCCAGCATGGCTGGATCGCCGAGGGGGTCTGTTCCGGCTGCCACCAGCCGCCCGAGCCACACCATGGCAGACCGATAGGCCAACTTCCACACGCAATCTTTGCGCAGGATTTCCTTTTGCAAAGCCTCATCAATGACCAGCCTGAGCTCGTTCATCGTGTTTCTCCTTTGTGGTGGGCACGCTAAGGCCCAATGGAATGGAACAACTAACGCGACCAGATAACCATGTTTTTCTGTTTTCGTCAAGCATTGTGCGACCCATTCTTTTCCGATATACTTTTAGTGACAAGTTAAAAGTATCAAGTTACAAGAGCATCCAAATAAACCATGTCACTCTTGCTATTTGTCACTTGTTATTTGTATGAAATTATCGAGTCATCTCCGCAATTTCCTGGTCTATCTTGAGATTGAAAAAGGCAGGTCAAACAGGACCATCAGCAACTACGAGTTTTATCTGCAGAGGTTTATTGATTGGGCCAAGGACCCTGACCCAAAAGACATAGATGATGATGTAATCCTGCAATACAGGCTGTATTTGAACCGCTTGGAAGATCCACAGCGCGGGCAGCTCAAGAAGAATACGCAGAATTACCATTTGATTGCCCTCAGGTCTTTCTTGAAATACCTCGCGCGCAAGGATATCAAAACCATGGCCCCGGAAAAGATTGAGTTAGCCAAACAAAGCTCGCGCGAACCAGTGTTCTTGGAATCGCGCGACATGGAAACTTTGCTGGAAGCGCCAATGAAGTCTGAGCAATCCCCCATTCTGCAAGCGCGCGACCGAGCCATCCTGGAATTATTCTTTTCGACTGGCATGCGCGTATCTGAGCTCGCAAACCTGAAAAAGGATCAGATCAATTTGGCGCGCGACGAATTTTCCGTGCGCGGCAAAGGCGACAAAGTGCGCGTGGTCTTCCTCTCGCACCAGGCGCGGCACTGGCTCAAGAATTATCTGGACCTACGCAAGGATGAATCGCAGTATATGTTTATTCGGCATGACAGGGCGGCTGGCCAGCCCTCATCCCCTGCCCCTTCTCCCACATCCGCAGGAGAAGGGAAAAAAGAAGCTGGACCATTGACCCCAAGATCAATCGAAAGATTAGTGCATCGGTATGCCATGCAGGCTGGAATAACTAAAAATGTTTCGCCTCATAGCTTGCGCCACTCGTTTGCCACAGACCTTTTGATGAATGGCGCTGATATCCGCAGCGTGCAATCAATGCTCGGCCACTCATCCATCACGACCACGCAGATTTACACGCACATCACCAACCAACAGCTCCGCGACGTGCACAAAGCATTCCACGGCAAGCAGATGGATGAGGAGGTTTAATCCTCTTCGCTTCTCCTTTCATAAAGGAGACTTTAACGTACTAAAAGCCCCCTTTACAGAAAGGGGGATCGAGGGGGATTAAAAAACGCCCGAGATGGGCGCGAGAGACAAAGAAGATGGTGATTTAGCCGGCGGCCTTGGCGCATGTTTTGCAAACATCGAGTTCGCAAGATGTGCCACAGATATCCACCAGTACGCGCTCGGACCGAGCACCACTTTCGCACAGTTCGCACGACTTGGTTGGATCAAGGATCACCTGCTTCATGATTGGGGCATATGCCCCGGGTCGCAGGTTTGGCATGGCTGATACACTTTCATGAGAACTCATTTTTCTACCTTCCCTTCTCAGGAGAATTGGAACGAAAAGTCGTCCCGCAGCATTGCGGGACGACTTTTCGTCGCTGAACAGCAAAGCTACCTCATCCGATGCGGACAGGTGAGCTAAAGAAGAAATTCGTGCTACACAGCATGTTTAAAACATTACAGTTTTGATTTAGCGTCGTCAAGAGGCTTTCTCTGTAACGATTTTGAGCCTTTCAAGCAAGATTAATCTGACCTTTTCTTTTTGTTCAGGACTCAGCTTATTATAGGTCGATAAAAAATACTTAGTATCTTCTGGCGGATAAACTCCATACATGGCCCGCATTGAGGAAGCAGGCGTGTTGGCTTTAAGATTGCGGATAGTCATGGCACCAAAAAGAATCGGATTGAACCTGCGTACGGCTTCGTTGTCGTCTTTAGCTGCTTCCCTCTTCCTTGTTTCATCCAAATCTTGTTTGACCAGCTCCTCTATCTTTTTGTATTGATGCTCAACATCTTCGGGCTTTACTGAAGTATCATTCAGCATGTCTTTCAAGCCAGAGGAAAGCGCTTCTTCCTGAAGTTTGGACAGGGCGCGGATAAAACGGCGATAAGCATGCATCTGTTCCAGCATCTGCACCTGCTGGTCAATATTTGTTCCAGCCTCCCAAATCTTGTACCAGGGTTCGGACCAGGCGAAAAAATACCTGATCATTTTATAGTTCTGCTCTGCTGCCTGGGGCGTAGCTTCACGCCTTCTGAGTTTATTGATAAAAATGGGTTTCCATGTTTCCCAAGAGTCTCCTTCTCCGGGCTCAAAGACCACTTCCATGAGTTTGGCAAAATATTCAGTCATTTTGGCATATGCCGCATCCTTCTCCTGCCCAGGCTTTGCTTTTATGGATTCCGGATACTCGAATTTTGGGCGCTCAGGATCAGACGATGCCTTCCAGGCCATATACATCATGCTCAAAGATCGTTTGGTGTCTATCTTTATATTCGAGCTCCAGGATGCGCTGTGCGACAGCTCATGGGTAAAGGAGTCGAACATTTTTTTGGTATAATCGCTCGCCTTATCGCCGCGCTTCAGGAACTCGGAGGTGAATTCAATGGTTATCGGGTCGCCAGTCCATGACCTTTGGCAATGCCCAAATTCAGGTTTGCCCTCCAGACCAGGATGCTGGATGGGGTTAAAATGCGGGTTGATTGAGATGCTGGAAACATTGGCCAGCCATGAGCGTGGATATAAGCTGAGAAGGGTTCGCATTTCTTTTTCCTCAAAGTCCATCTCTTCAAAGTTCTTCAATTTCACGGTTTGCGCTCCTCGAGCGCGTTCAATATATGCTTCATGCATGCCAATCTCTGCAGCGAGCAAATCCTCGCCTATCACGGTCTTCAGTTGTCCTATCATGGCTGAATAATTAGGGAGTTCTGGCACATCCGGCCTTTCCTGTTTATCAATTGCAGTCAGCGCACCTTCTCCGAACTTGACCGTAACCGTGCAAGCCTCCACTGAGGGCGAAACGACCATTAAAAGCCCGGCGATTATCTTAGCCCGTGCCGGAGAAATCACCTTTTCCATGAAACCTTTTTCAGTTTGCGTTTCAAAAGGATTTTTAAAGCCCATTTCCATAGAACATATTATAAAGCAAGACAAGTATAACTCCTAACTGTATAATAACCGCAGTTTAAACAACGAATATTTTATATGCACGTTTACGTTACGCGCCGCATCCATGAAGCCGGGCTCACCTTGCTCAAAAAAGCCGGATTCAAGGTTACGGTTTATGATAAGGACCAGATTATTGATCGCAAGACCTTGCTTGCGCAGGCCAAAGGCAAAGATGCCATTCTTTCCTTGCTTACAGACAAGATGAATGCCGAAGTATTTGCTGCAGCTGGTCCGCAACTCAAAATCGTGGCCAATTATTCGGTCGGGTATGACAATATAGACCTCAAAGCTGCGGCCGCGGCGCATGTAGTTGCGACTAATACGCCGAGCGACAAGGTCAACGAATCAGTGGCTGAGTTTACCTTTGCGCTCATACTCGCTCTGGCGCGGCGCATTCCCGAAGCTGACCATTTTGCCAAGCGCGGAAAATACAAAGGCTTTTCCCCCACTCTGCTTAACGGCACAGACGTCTACGGAAAAACTTTAGGTCTGATCGGCGCTGGGCGCATAGGCGGCATGGTGGCGCGCCGCGCTTTCCATGGCTTTGGCATGAAATTGATTTACAGCGACATGCGGCCGAACTCTATCTTGGAAAAGGAAGTGAGAGCCAAAAAAGTCAGCATGCAGACTTTGCTCAAAAAAGCTGATTTTGTTTCTTTGCATGTGCCGCTTTTGCCTTCCACTCGGCACTTGATCTCCACTCCAGAGTTTGCGCTCATGAAAAAAACCGCGTTCTTGGTCAACACAGCGCGCGGCCCAGTGGTGGACGAGAAAGCCTTGCTCAAAGCTTTGGCAAACAAGAAAATTGCTGGCGCGGCCTTGGATGTATTTGAAAACGAGCCGGCCATTGATTGCGATCTAAGCGACAACCTGGAACTCAAAGCTTTTGAGAACGTAATCCTGACCCCGCATATTGCTAGCGCCACGGAAGAAGCACGTTGCGAAATGTCTGAAATCGCAGCCAAAAACATAATCGCTGTCTTGCGCGGCAAAAAACCGCTTTCGCCTGTGGGGGCTTGAAAAACAATCAAAACACAGGTACACTCGCCCAGACGTTTGCGCGCCCTTAGCTCATCTGGATAGAGCGACAGCCTTCTAAGCTGTAGGTAGATGGTTCGAGCCCATCAGGGCGCACCACAACAAAATCCGCTTTAGGGCGGATTTTGCAATTACCAATACTCAATAACCAATTTCCAAAAAAGCTCCAATACTCAATTACCGAATCACCAAAACCGATCGAATTGAATATTGGTTATTTTGTGATTGAAAATTTCTTGATAATTGGTAATTCGAATTTGGTAATTCTTCGAGGTGCTAGTTCACTAGATATGCTAAAAATGCTAAACTGTTTGGGTATGAAACCCCACGCTTGGTTTTTTGCTTTAGCCTTGGCTGCAATGCCACTTTGCGCACAAGCCGCCCTTACATATGACATCCAGATTCCGGCCGGCGGAATCACTGTTGATCACACAAATATCTTTGTGGGACAGACAGCGAAAATCTATGTGAATGTGGACAATATCGGCACGAACGATGTGGAGGGTACGGCGGTTTTTAAAGAAGACGGAGTCATTATCGGGCAAAAAGCCATTTCAGCTAAAGCTACTGGCCGAGTTGAGGAAATCTGGCAGAACTGGAAGCCAACAACTGTAGGCAACCACGTCATAGAAGTTGCGATCTCGCCTGACACGCCGGACGCAACCCCAGAGAATAACTCCGGGCAGATAACGATCTTCGTTGATAAAGACACTGATCACGATGGCATTGGCGATTCAGTGGATCCGGATATTGATGGCGATGGCGTGCCTAATGGCCAAGACCAATTTCCTTTGGATCCTACCCGCTCCAAAGACACGGACGGAGATGGCATAGATGATTCCATTGATTCAGACATTGATAATGACGGATTGTACAACTGGGAGGAGACGAAAATCGGGACTGACCCGACCAAGTACGACACGGATGGCGACCATGTCAGCGACAAAGAAGACGCCTTCCCCTTGGATCCAAAACGCTGGGACCCAGAACCAGCACCCACATCAAATACCAGCGGTGGTGGCAGCTCAGGTAGTCAAACTCCAAGTGACAATCCAACAAACTCAGGTTCTTCTGGCTCAGGCGGATCATCAAGCTCAAACACACAGGGATCAGGATCTTCGGGCTCTTCCCAAACTGACTCAGGAACCAATCCATCTGATGCGGGCACGTCTAATGGATCAGCTGGCGGCCTGGACACTTCGACCAGCAATTCACAAGGTGCTGACGGCCAGGTTCTTGGTATAAAGATTTTTGGCGCAACAAGCACAGACGCTTTATTGTCTGCAACTTCAACCGCTGAATTAGTTATGGCGACTTCGAGCCAAGAGATTGCAAATGATCAAGCTCAGGCTGTGCAACCGCAAAGCGACGATCAAGCGGATGTATCTGATAAAAAATCTTGGAACTTGAGTCTTGCGCTTTGGGGTGTAGCCATTGTCTTCGGCGTCTTAGCCGGCCTATTCATCTGGCTGGCAAAAAGACGGAAAGAGGAAGACGAAAAGGAAGTAGGAAGTAGGAAGTAGGAAGTAGTCGAGTAGAGACGTCGCCGATGGCGCGTCTCAACCGCATTACAAAAAAGCACCCTTGGGTGCTGAGGAGAACGGGCTGTATTGGCTCGTTTTCTTTTACTTGGCATTCACAATCCCCTTGAGCAGGGTGCGCTGGCCGCAAAGTCCGCAGAAGTTTTTGTCACACTCAAACTCCTGTTCCTCATGATCAGGACCTGGGCAAAAACGGACTGCTTCTGCACGTTCCGTGATCAGCTCAAGCTCTCCAGGCCTGGTCTTGGTCCCGCAACTCGGGCAGAAGTTGTAGCTTCCGCAGACGCCATGCTCAGGACAAAACCTCAGGTTTTCCGAAGACACGAGAGCAAGAGGAACTTGCTTGGCTCCAAGGTTCTCCTGCTCGGACTGGAGGATCTTTTTGATGCATATATAGGCCAGAGGCTTATCGATGCGGCAATATCCTTTTACTCTTCTGGCAAAGGGCGCCGGGTAATCAAGCACCCAAAGAATTATGAATGGAAAAGCAATGTCTTGGTTCTTATCAGGCCTGCCTGGGCGCTGAGTATCCATTGTGCGTCCTCCTTTTGCTCGACCTAAATCTAAGCCCAAA
>CAZPAP010000001.1:8205-33898 GCA_964584725.1 uncultured Gammaproteobacteria bacterium | reverse complement strand
CCCCTCAAAGCCAAAACTACCTCAAACGCACTCTGCAGCTTCATGGGCGCATTGCTCTTTTTGACTACTGCACTTTGGCTTGGCAAAACCTCTTTTAAGACCGCCTTAAGTGCACTAGGCAATTTTATGGTCCCTCTATAATACGTAAGATGTCCGCGCCCAGTCTCATTAATCAGCGTAGCACCCAGCTGGTCAGACAGCCATTCAGCCTCAGCAAAAGGCACAAGAGGATCATTGTCCGCGTGGATACAAACCCAATCCTGTGCTTTAGGCTTGATCGTCGCCAGATCAAAATCCATTTCATAGCCATTGATGAATTCTTCCATGTGCGGAATTTTGCGCGCAAAGCCGCTGACCAAAATGACTTGCGCGAACTTTTTGCCTTTGTGGCTGTCCAATGCATACAAAATCGTGGGCGTGCCCAAAGAATGTCCGATCAATATGGTCTGGCTTGGGTCTAGGTTCTTCAAAATCTGTTTCAAGGCAGGCACCCATTGGTCTTTTCTTGGCTTGGCTGGCGTTGGCATTTTTTGTGCAATCACATTAAACCCTTTTTTCTCCAATTCGCGCTTTAGCCAAAAAAACCAGTGATGCCTGGGTCCGGAAAGCCAACCATGGACTAAAACGACGTTCATACAAACAGGATACAGGTGACAAGTAACAAGTGACAAGAGCGATCTGGGCCACTCTTGTAACTTGTAACTTGAGACTTGACCTCTATGTAGGCTCTGCTAAAGTAGCTAAATATGTATATATTACTTGCTATCGTCATTCTTTTAATCCTTTCTTCCATCAAGCAGGTGGAGCAATACCAGCGCGGCGTTAAGCTGCGTTTTGGCCGATTCGTGCGCATGGTTGAACCGGGCTGGAGAATCATTTGGCCGGTCATTGAGTCCATGCATAAAGTGGACATCCGCGTTAAAGCCGTGGAAGTCCCTTATCAGGAGACAATCACTAAAGACAATATCTCCTGCAAGATAAATGCCGTGATCTACTACAAGGTCGCTGATGCGGCCAAGGCATTCCTTGAAGTCGAAAATTTCTTGTTCGCGGTTTCCCAGTTGGCGCAGACAACCATGCGCAATGTGTGCGGCGAACTCTCATTGGACGAGCTGCTTTCAAATCGCGAAGAAGCAGCCAACAGGATCAAGAACGTAATCATTGCCCATGCCTCAGCCTGGGGCGTAGAAGTCGGCAGTGTTGAACTCAAAGACATCTCATTGCCCGAGGATATGGTGCGCACAATCGCCAAGCAGGCCGAAGCAGAGCGCGAAAAGCGTGCGGTCATCATCAACTCCGAAGGCGAGCTTAAGGCCGCGCAAAATTTGGCTGATGCAGCCCGGATCCTGGAAAGCTCTGACGGCGCCATGCATTTGCGCACGCTCCACTCCATCAATGATATTTCGTCTGACCAATCCAATACAGTCGTTTTCGCGATCCCGCTTGAGATCATGCGGGCCTTCCAGAAATTCGGCGGACAAATACCACCGGTAATCAAATCTTAATCCTCTTCACTTCTCCCTTAATAAGGGAGATTCCAACGCACAAAATAACTCCGGCCTGCGCCGGAGTTTTTGTATCAAACGAGCATCACAAGGTTGACAAAACCATAAAAGCATGGCATAACATTTGTGTTCAAAGGTCTTTTTCCAAGGAGTAAGAATCAATGGTCAGAGCAGAACATGTGACCGAGATGCGTCGAAGCATGCAGAGAGTGCTCGAGCGACGCGATTGCAACCAAGCTCGTTTGATGAAAGATCTCTTTCTTCAATCTCAAATCTTTCGTGACCAGGTCCTCAACCCAATGCGAGACGACCTGGACACGACCCAGGACGTGTTCTTGGTAGGCGGAGTCTATCTCCAGAACCTCCAGCAAGCCATCGAACGCTTGGCCGAGGCTGATGTAGAGTTTCCGCAACTTCGGCCCGATGACTTCGTGGAAACTCTAGAACAAGCCCTCGACCGTCCGGGCCACTGACCCCTCTCTCCGCGCCACTCCGGCGCTTTTTTCTTTTTTAGATAATGCGCTATTCTATGGCTATGAAACTCTCAGTGCGGATCATACCCAACGCAAAAAAGACAGAGGTGGTTGGCTATGAAGGTCAGACTTTGAAGGTGCGTCTGTCAGCGCCGCCGATTGAGGGCAAGGCCAACCTTGAGCTCATCCGCTTCATGGCAAAGCTTTGCGATTGCGCACCCAGCGAAATAGAAATACTAAGAGGGCATTCCAGCAAACAAAAAATTTTGGATATACCAAATCCGCCAGCAATTTAATCCTCTTCGCTTCTCCTTTGACCAACCTTCGCTAAAGCTACGGCTGGCAGGTAAGGGAGACCTTAACGTACAGGATCATGCCCGCCATGGCTCCACGGGTTGCATCTGAGGATGCGATAGATTGTCATGGGTGTGCCGCGGATTACCCCGTATTTTGTGATGGCTTGATAGCCGTACTCGCTGCAGGTCGGATGATATTTGCAGACAGGATGAGTGAAAAGCGGCGCGACAAACCCATGGTCTGGCGACAAAGTTTTTTGGTACATCAAAATCATGCCGCGCACGATTCGGCGCGGAATCCAGATCAGATCGATCAGCAAGCCCTTGGGCTGTTCGTCCATACTAAGAACTCTATCCATATCTTTGATTATTGACAAATCCTAAGGTTTGGCTTATTTTATCCGCGTCCCAAACAATGGAGGTTGAGATGCACAGAAGTCATGATTGTCCTTTCTGCAAGCTCGTAGCTGAGACGCGCGCCAGGAGAAACCCATATGTTCTGGCCGAAACCCAGACCACGCTCATCATGCTCGACAAAAACCAGTTCGTGACTGCGCGCATCCTGGTGCTCGTGAAAAAACATAACCCTGCTGAGAGAGATAAGGAAGCGGAGCACAAGTTTGGTGAGGAGCGCGAGCTCGTAAAGGAAGCGCTCAAGCTCTGCCGTCCTCGTCTCGCTGAGATACAAGAGCAGAAAGCGACTGAGTTGCACCTCAGATGCGTTCTTCACCCCATGGAAAAAGCCAGCGACCCTGGCATCAACGACAACGGACTCTTTACCAGAATCCTGACCCGGCCAGAGCTGGAGGACCTCAAGGTCCGCATCCAAAAACCTTTGCTGGTACTCATCCACAGATATGGCCGGGCTCAATCAGACTATCATCTGTCTCTCACCCAGAACTCGCCTTCCGAGTTCCCTCCTCTCGGTCCCTGATTCCCACTCCTCCCCCTGACCAGGGGCTTTTTTATACCGAGTTGCAAGTTGAAAGTATCAAGTTACAAGAGCGCTCTAGTTTTCCTGTTTGTTTAGTGAACGGATGAATCCGTAAATCATTTTTGATAAATCCAGTGCCCGTTTCACAAGATGTTCCGATTCTGATTCACTCAAATATCCGAGCTTCCCTGCAAGATATATCATTGATCTGACTTCTCCGCAGGAACCCTTTGCGATCAATAGATAACACGTAAAAGATTTCTTCGATCCCCTCTCATAGCCCTCGGCGATATTGTTCATGATCGATACTGCAGCGCGCTGTATCTGGTCCCTAAAACCATAATCACGATTATCTTTAAATAGGGTGTAAATATCGGTAGCTAGGGTAGCAGATTCCTGCCAGATCTTCATATCCTCAAACTTTGCAAACTGAACCGCCATATCACTCTTGTAACTTTTAACTTTTTACTTGTTCCTGGGTTTAACAAAACGTGCTCCCACCTGTAATTTTCCCTTCCCGAGTTCTTTGCGGGCGCGCGGCGAAATCTGGACAGGTTTTTTCAGTGTCTCAGGAATCTTTTCCAGCATGCGTGCGATATCTTCTTTAATTTTTTCGTAATCAACATCTTTGGCCTCGGGCTTGAGGATGAAAAGCATGTGCATGCCCTTGGGTGCAGTTTGCGATACTTCGCGGAAAGCATTCCTGAATCTGCGCTTGGCCAAATTGCGATCTACTGAGCGTTTGAACACTTTTGTCGAAATGATGAACGCGACCTTAAGCTCATTGTCTTTGATCGGCCTAAACCTAAGAGTCGCATATGGCCCAAAAACAGTCCTGCCCTTGGTGGCCATGGATGCGAAATCTTTTGTCTTTTTCATGCGCTGTTGTTTGGGAAGCATATTTGTATGATACCCCTTTGACCACATTTTTAACCAGAGAAAGAAACACCCGCTATCGCGGGGTTCTGATTATCTGGCTTTTTTGACTGCAATACGCTTGCGTCCGCGCGCCCGGCGCCTCGAAAGCACGGCACGTCCGTTCTTGGTGGCCATCCGGCTCCTGAACCCGTGTACCTTTGCGTACTTGAGCTTTTTGGGCTGATAAGTTCGTTTCGTTGACATAATGGGCTTAGGATACACGGATTTTAAAATCTTGGCAAGGGCCTCAAGCATTAAAAAAGACCTGATCAGATCAGGCCTTGGTCAACGAGATATGAGGCAAGCTTGGCTGTCGCATCAAGCCCTTTTCGCTCTGGGTCAAAGGAGTATGCCTTCATATTGCCTGCCCAGGCCAGGTTTTGAGGCAAATCAATGACCAGGCATTCCCGGGCGCTCAAGCCAAGCACTCCTGGGGCAAAGGTCGCCTGGCCAAGCTCCTGTTTCCTGGCAATCACCCCATCAAAGTCAGTCTCATAGCAGAGGCTGACCAGATGGTCGATCGTGATCTGGTCTGCGTCGGCCAGAGCCACGATTTTCATCAGCGGATGCTTTCCCTTGATCGCGGCCAGGAAGGGCATTATTTCGCCCTTTGGTGCATACGCATCCACGTGCGCTTGCCAGAAATCCTTGTCAGACAGCTTCGGGATGTGGGGCAGTCTCTCAATCGCCTCTTTGTAATCAGAGGCTGTGATCTTGCCGCGCTCTAGGTCATCCAAGAGCCGACTGCCTGCTGAGCCGAGCAAGGACTTGCTCAGTTCGCAGACATCAATCAAAGCAGGCGGGCTGAGCCGGGCGAAGTTCATCACCCTTTTGTTTGCATCAAATGTGCAGACTACATGGCAGAGATTGATCAGGATAGCTTTGAACATGTGCGCCTCCTTGTGTGCGATATTGTGTACACCCTGGCACAAAAATAAGAAAAAGTCAAGGGTTATTTGCCAAGGCGAATAAAAAAGCCCGGAACAGGTCCGGGTCAAAGAAACTACAGGCGGATGGCGTCATTGGGCACGAAGTAGGCTCGGATGATGCCACTGGCCGTCTTCACCTCAATGTCCGCGAGAATGTAGTGGCATGTTTTGCTCTCAATAAAGAAGCGCGGGTCCCACTTATCTCGCGAGTGATGAGTGAACAAGGTCTCGGAGAGCCGATTGACAATGTCTTCGCCAAGCCCTCGAGGAAGCTTGATGGCATCCACCAACTCGCTATCTTCCCTCTCGGCATTGACCTGGTCCGGATGATCCGAGTAAAGGATGTAGGGCAACTTGAAGTGCCAGATGGCTCTTCTCCAGCGGTAAAGAGCTGTGTCAGACATCTTGATCGGCGAGTTCCCGTCCAAGCTTTCACTCAGCTCCAGGCTCTTCATCACCATCTCGCGAACGGTCCTCGGCTTGTACGTAGCCTTGACCCCGCGCCAATCAATCCCATGAGTATAGTCAATCGCTTTTCTCAAGGTACACCTCCTTTTGGTGCTAGAGCTTCTCCACCCCAATGGCGAAGACGCCGATGAGCTCAAGGACATCGCCACCGAAGCCCCAGCAGCGGCAGCGCAAGCCAGTGCCACCGAACTTGCCGAGACTAAGGCGGCCGCCCTCCGCTTCGCAGGTATCGGTACGCACCCAATACTCGTTGAGAGGGATGCGCTCGCCAGTGGCCTTGAAGTGGGCCAGAATGAGACCAGCCACCAGCCCTACTTGACCGAAGCCGCTCATGTGGTGAGCAGGCAATTCAAGCCTGGTCCGAAGATCCGCGAGGAGCTGAATCTGCCCGTTCTTGGTCTTCGAGGTACTGCCCTTGATGATGCGCGGCACCCATAAAACCAGGCAGTCCACAGTGGCTTCATCCGTGAAGTACCAGTTCTGCAAGTACTTGTAATTCTCGTAGCAGGGTCCGAGCTTGGGGGCATAAGTCTTCAAGGTGAAGCCTGCCTTTACCTTGTAACAGACGGCCGTAACCGCTGAAACGCCGTGCTCGGTGGCCAGCTTGCGGTACTTAGCCAGTGTGGCCTGGTACTGCTCGGGAACGTCTGCATCGGAGAGAGGGGTGAAGTAGTCAGACTCCTGGTGATTGAGTTGATAGAGGGCATTGTCTACCAGCGCCAGCGCCCGCTCTTCGCTCGCCGCACTTCCGCGAAGGATTTCCGCGATCTGGCCCAAACGCTTTTTGGCGCCGGGCGTATCCGCATCCAAGGCCGCGACATCATCGTCACAGCCCCCGGCCTCATCCACGGCCGTGCAAATCTTGGACATGATGGAAACGAACTTTTCGCCTCCACGAATCAAATTCGACGCCTTCTTCTTCATGACACATTCTCCTGCCTTGGTTCGCCTATCGCCCCAACAAAATGCCAGGGAGCCGGGCTTACCATGTCAACGAACAGGATATAAATAACAAAAAACAGCCTTTTCGTCAAGGCTGGTGGGCTAAAATCACTGTAATACAGTAGGGACAGGTCGCGACCTGTCCCTACCAATACACCTAAAAATAAATCATCATCTCACCTCAAACACCACGCTCACGTTCTTGATTACGTCATTTGTACCGACCTCGATCCGCGGGGCAGCCGCACCAACTGATTTCATGGCCATATCCTGAGCTGCGAAAGGCATTGGAGGATAGGTCGCATTGCCTGATTCTGAGAAAGACACGACTCTGACGACTGTCATGCCAAGCTGTTTGGCCAAAGCCTCAGCCTTGGTCTTGGCATCTTCAATAGCCTTGCCGCGTGCCTGAGCCTCAAGGGCTGAAGGGTCATCGATCACAAACTGCATGTCGCCCATTTGGTTGGCGCCGAGCTCTCCACCCTTAGCCAAAACCGTGCCAGCCTTATCTACTTCCCTGACTTTAATTTCAACCTGCTGAGTAATGGTGTAGCCGAGCAAAGTCTGCTTGCCATTAGCCCAATCATACCTGGGGCTGACTGAATATTGCTGGGTCTGGATATCGTCTGCTTTGACTCCCAAGTCTTTGACTGCCGCAATGATGGCATTCATCTTTTTTGAGTTTTGGTCTTGGATATCTTTGACTGATGCGCCATCTGTGGTCACACCCAAAGTGATTTTTGCCACATCAGGCTTGGCCACCACTTTGCCCGTACCCTCGATCGAGATGGTATCGCGGCCAGTCTTGCCAATATAATTATATTGCTGAAAAGCATTCCTTGTTTGGGCAATCACAAGGATGATCAAGGCAACGCCCAACAAACCCCCGACAATGTATACGAACTTTTTCATAAAATAAAAAATGATTTAACTGTTCCAATTATATAACACTTGAGGGTATGAGGCTATTACACCCTGGTCTGACAGTCCCCTCCAGTCGATTGCAACAGTCTTTGCACAGGATATGAACTTTAGTTTATAATGTTTCTTGGCTAAATCTAAAGATTTTATTTTTCTATCCAAAACTTACACACTTTCTATACACATGTTTGACAGGTTATTGCGCGACTGTTGATATGAGACTAATAAATTCTATTACGATCCTTTCTATGAACACTAATGAAATTTGGCAAGCAACGCTTGGCGAGCTAGAACTCACGCTTTCCAAGGCCAATTTCACTACCTGGTTTAAAAACACGTTTATTTCCAATTTTGATAATGCAAAAATCATAATCGCTGTCCCAAACACTTTTACCAAGGCCTGGCTGGAGAAGAAATACCACGAGGCCATTGTCCGCGCCCTGCGCAATGCCACAAATAACGGCGTTCGCGAGGTCACATATCGAGTTGAGGTCAAAAACACTAGCCCAATCCCTGGTTTTTCGTCCAATGACGCCATGGAATCAAGCTATAATGTACCCACATTAGCAGATCAATCCGTTGGAACTCAGGAGGAAAGCAACGGAGAAACCGGTACATTTGGCCTAAACCCGCGTTATAAGTTCCAAAGCTTTGTGGTGGGCAAGACAAATGAGCTGGCCCATGCCTCGGCCCAAGCCGTAGCAGCCAACCCTGGCCTTACATACAACCCTTTGTTTATTTTCGGCGGCGCTGGACTGGGCAAGACTCACCTTTTGCAAGCAATTGGCCATCATGTGCTGGACAAGAACCCAAAAGCCAAGATTCTGTACGTAACCTGCGAAAAGTTCACCAATGATTTCATCCAATCTGTGCGCGGCGGCCGAGCCAAGGAGTTTAAAGACACTTATCGCACGCTAGACGTCTTATTAGTTGATGATATCCAGTTCATAGCCGGCAAAGAAGGCACCCAGGAGGAGTTTTTCCATACATTTAATGCCTTGCACCAAGCCAATAAGCAGATTGTGATCACTTCAGACCGCCAAGCTAAAGACATCCAGGGCTTGGAAGCGCGTTTGATCTCGCGCGTGGAATGGGGCATGACAGCTGATGTTTCCAGCCCAGACTTTGAAACCCGCGTAGCCATCCTTGAGGGCAAGTGCAATGACAAGAAATATAAGCTGAACATGGAGATCCTGCGCTATATTGCCGGAACCATCCAATCCAATGTGCGCGAACTTGAAGGGGCTTTGAACAAAGTGATTGCTTATCACCAGTTTAAGAACATAGAACCCACAATGGAGTCTGTCCAAAACTTACTCCAAAGCTTTGTGCCATCAGTTCCCAAGCGCACCATTACTCCGCGCCGGCTCTTGGAAATAGTGACCATGTATTATGATATAAAAATGGAGGAAATACTGGGCAAAAGCCGCGAACAGCGCTTTGCTTTTCCGCGCCAGATAGCCATGTACTTGCTTAGGCAAGAGGCTAAGTGCTCGTTCCCATCAATCGGCAAACAGATCGGCAATAGGGACCACACCACTGCCATGCATGCCTGCAACAAAATCGAGTGCATGGTCAAAAACGACGACCAACTTAAACGCGACTTGTCCCTTTTAAGAGAGAAAATCTACCTGGGGACTTCCTCGGGACCAAGTGGGTCATAACCTGGGCACAACCTGGGTCACAAGTTACAAGTTCCAAGTCGCAAGAGTTTCAGTCCCACCCAGTCCACTGATAGACTCACACCACCTGTTCAACGAATTCTTTTTCAACCCAGCGCTCTAATAGACTTATACCACAAATCCACAAGCTTATTGCTGCTACTACCCATATATATTTTTTAAGAATACTAACAAAGAATAAGATATAGGATAAAATCTAGAATATGAAATTCTCATGTACTCAAGAAAACCTGACCCAGGGCTTGTCTCTGGTGGGACACATAACCGGAAAAAACATCAACCTGCCGGTTTTGGGAAATGTTTTGATAAAAGCCGAAAAGGGCGGGATACAACTCAATACCACAAATCTTGAGATTTCCATTTGTTGCATGATCAGGGGCAAGGTTGATGTTGAGGGTGAGTATAGCGTGCCAGCCAAGATCTTTATGGACTTCGTAGGACTGCTCCCAGCCGGCAAAGTGGAGTTTGAACTTAAGGACGATGGCTTGGAAGTGAGGTCAAATGACCAAGAAACGGTTTTGCGCGGCATGCCAGCCAGCGAGTTCCCGCTTTTGCCCAAACTTACCAAGAACCACACGCTTCAGATGAAGGCCTCAGACCTCAGGGTGGCCATTGGGCGCGTTGTGTTTGCAGTTTCCATGTCAGAGTCCAGGCCAGAGCTTTCTGGAGTAGCTTGCTTCTTTAATCCGCCCAGCCACGCAGGTAAAGTGGCTTTTGTGGCCACGGACTCGTACAGACTGGCTGAGCAGATGGTGGCTTGCAGCGATTCAAGCCGCTCCATGAGCATTATTGTGCCAGCCAGGGCCATGAGTGAGATCCAGCGCATCATAACTTCGTACAAGAATGATATTGCTCCGCCCGAGGAATTGAGCTGGAGTATGACTGAGAATCAATTGGTTGTGGGTTATGGCACGGTTGAGCTGACCACGCGCTTGATCGAGGCCGCTTTTCCAGACTATCAGAACATTATCCCAACAGCTTTTAAGACTAATGGGGTGTTATCCAGGTCTGAGCTCATGAAGGCGGTCAAAGCAGCCAGTATTTTTTCCAAGAAAGAGATCAATGATGTGCATTTAAAGCTTGATGCCACAGCCAGCTCTTGCGTGGTCGAGTCTTCAGATGAGGGCACGGGCAAAACCAAGAGCATGATCAAGGGTGAAATCAGCGGGGACGCTAATGAGGTGGCCTTGAACTTCAAGTATTTGGCAGATGGTTTGAATGCTTTTGATGGCGATAAGATCAAGTTGTCTTTGATCGGCTCAATGTCGCCTGTGATGTTGTTGCCAGCTGAGGGCGAGATGGAATATAGGTACTTGGTAATGCCTATCAGGCAATAAGACCCTCTATCCGTCCCTCTTTTTATTAGATTGCGGGACAGCCTTTCCCCCATCGCAATAGGGGAAAGGCGTGGAAGTGGAATTGGTAGAGACGTCCTCCGAGGGCGTCTCTACTTGTAATACAGGATAAACCAGAGGCTGCTAGTTGGTTTCCCTCCTCGCACTGAGGAGGGGGCTAGGGGTGGTCGATACTATTGACACCCCACCCTTTTCTTGCTTAACTGCACGCAAGGAGGAAGAAATGAAAAAGGAAGAAAGCGAGCTGGTAAAGTTCTACAAAAACATCAAATTGGAAATCGTTCATGGCAACTGGGGCGATGAAAGGATCATTAGTTTAGGGAAACTGAATGATATGGCCGTGCTCAGTTACTCGTGGGACGAGAATAGCGGGATTTCGCTGAATTTGACAGGAACGATACAGATAGCCGACCTGAGTGAAATACTTAAGGAGGCAGCAAGCTCGAAATCGGACAGTGTACGTATCACGATCTCTAAAGTCTTGAGCGATAGCGCAGACACCGGCATCCGCGAAAGAGATAGTGATGTGATTTCATTGGATGGTGAAGAAATACAGCACGTTTGGCTCGCTCTCAAAGATCTCGCCGCCTAATAAAACTGGCGGCTTTTTTGTATCACAGTAGAGACGTCCCGCGGGACGTCTCTACCTGAATACTGTATTACCGGACTCCCTCTTTTTCTAAAGAGAGAGTGGCGAGCGGATGCGAGACGAGTGTGTTAATCATTTATATTCACTTGGATTGTTCCACTCTGCACTGACGAATTGTCGTTTTTGTGGGCTATGGCGTAGATGTTTGCAGAGCCTGTGTTTGGCGCAGTAGTCCAAACAACCTTGCTGATGAAAGATGATGGGTTTTGGATTGTGCCAATGGTCTGCGTGACTCCGTTTTGTTCGTACACTACCTGGATGCTGCTCACGCCTTGCACGTCATTGCTTTGGATGACAATGCTTTGCGGGAATTGTGATCTGAACAAGGTGGTATTAGGGGCAGGTGATTTTATTTCCAAGGACAGGTTTGTTTGGTCAGCCATTAAGTTGATCGTGGCTTTGGCTGATCCCCTATTCCCCACATCATCAATGGCTGAGACAGTGATGTCATGATAGCCATTGGCCATTACATTTGGTATTTTGACATTGATTGGCGCTGTATTGCCCGTGGAATAGCCAATGGCCACGCCATCCATGTCAATTTCAATGCGCGCTATGCTCCTTGGCGCTTGCACATTGGCATTGATGGTCAAATCGCGCTGGGTAATGGTCTGGTTTTGCTGAGGTGAATACAAAGTTACGATAGGTTGATTCTCTTTGGTGTGGACCGTGTCTGGCAAAGTCGGAATAGTATCAGTCGTATGCCATTGGTTTTTCTTGATCCATTCTTGGACAGCGTTTTCCCAATTATTGTATTGGATATCACTGGCCGGATTGGTCGGGTATGGGCCGCGCGGGTCATCTTTGTTCACGTAGTACAAAATGTTGTGGCCTTCAAAGACTTGTTTTTCCATTATATTTTCCGGCGGCGTGAACTCTGTGGCCAATAAGCCAGAGATTTTATCTACTTTGACTGGGCGCGATAATGACTTGCCGATCAAGACGGGCTTTAAGGTCATATCCAGCGGCGGCGGAGCAACAAAGCTTTCTTTGGGCATGTCAGCCAAAGCGCGTTTCATGTATGCCTGCCAAATCGGCGCGGCAATTACTGAGCCGTCTGCTCCAGTCTTCATTTCTGCGCCTTTGCTGTTGCCTGTCCAAACGCCAGTGACCAAGTTTGGCGTGTAGCCCATGGTCCAGGCATCCTTATAATTATTTGTGGTACCAGTCTTAGTCGCGACAATGCGGTCAGACAAGGTCAGATAGTTTTTGGCGCCGAAAATGTAGGCGCGCGAAGCATTGTCAGACAAGACATTTGAGATCTGTTCAGCCGTCTCCTTGGGCATGACTTGCGAGCCCTCTGGCTGCTTCCACTCTTCAAGCGAAGTGCCGTCCGGTTCAGTTACTTTCAGTATGGATGAGACTGGATATTGCATGCCATCATTGGCAAAAGCTGCGTAAGCATTGGTGTGTTCAAGCAATTTAACATCGCCGCCGCCGAGCACCAAAGACAGGCCGTACATGCTCCTGTCTGCCAAAGTCGTATAGCCGAGCTGTTCGGCAAAATCCAAGACGCGATCTATGCCGACCAAGTACAGCATTTCCACAGCCGGGATGTTGAGCGAGCCTTGCAAGGCTTTGCGCACTGTAACCGGGCCATTGTATTTGGGGCTGTAATTTTTCGGAACATAGGTTCCGATGTCAGTCTTGAAAGTTGTGAGCACATCCCACAGGATTGTCTCTGGAGTGTAGCCTTTGATAAAACCAGCAGCGTACACAATAGGCTTGAAAGACGAGCCAGGCTGGCGCGGGCGCAAAGCCACGTTGACTTGGCCGTCTATTGTTGGATCAAAAAAGTCTTTTGAGCCGACCATGGCCAGAATCTGTCCGGTCTTTGGATCCAAAGAAACAAGAGATGCATTAGCAAACCCGAATTTCGGTCCATTTTTATCAACGCCCTTTACTACTTCTTCTTCAGCAGCCTGTTCCTTGTCCCAATCCAAAGTCGTGGTCACGATTAAGCCGCCTTGTTCCACTTTTTTCTGGCCATAAGTCTCTTCCAGCTGGGATTTTACGTACATCACGAAATGCGGGGCTTTGATATTGCCGATAGTGCGAGGCAAAAGCTTTTTGAGCGTATCGATTTTCTTGGCCTCATCAGCCTGTTGCTGGGTAATGTATTTTTGCTGGGCCATGGAATCCAAAACCAAGTGCTGGCGTGCAACCAAGTTAGTCCGATTATCGCCATGCAGACCAGTGCCATAAGGCGAATAATAATCCGGCGACTGCGGAATGGCAGCCAACAGGGCCGACTCATCTAAAGTGAGATCTTTAACGCCTTTCCCGAAATAAGATTGGGATGCTGATTCAACACCATAGATGGTTGATCCATAAGGCACTTCATTCAAATACATCTGCAGGATTTGGTCCTTGGAATAATGCCGTTCCATTTGCAAGGCCAATAAAAATTCCTTGAGTTTCCTTTCCCAGCTCTTTTCATTCGTAAGAATCGCGTTCTTGACCAACTGCTGAGTCAAGGTAGATGCGCCTTGGGCTTTGCGATGCTGGATCACATCCACATATACAGCCTTAACAATGCGCAGCCAATTAATGCCATGATGCTCATAAAAGGTCTTGTCCTCAATCGCAATAGTCGCTTGCTTCATGCTCTCTGGGATTTGATCGATCGTGACCAGTGTCCTCTTTTCATCGCCATGGATCTCATAGAGCAGGACCTTGCCTGTGCGATCAAAGATCTTGGTTGACTGGGGAATGTCGCGGGTAAGCAGGGTGTTTGGGTTTGGCAAATCGCGGCTCACCCAGGCCATAAGAATGGTAAAAGACAGGATTCCAGCCAAACCAGCCATTAATATAATGACCCCGGCTGTCATGGCCCAGGTCTTTACCTGCTTTTTGGTTATCTTCTTGGAGTCTTGCCCAGTCGACTCGCTATTGTGCTTAGGCATGAGGCTATATATAGGCATATTTGATAGAATTTGGCTTGGTTGAGCTAATATTTGGGGCGCTACCCTTGACAAAAACCCGATTTTATGGTATTAATAGTGTCTTGAGAATAAGAAAAGATGGGTTTGCAGTATATATATTCGCACTTGAATTTATTCATAACTTAGCGGAATTTCCGAGTTAGCCACAGTCAATTAAATGATTAATGGCTTACTTGAGAGAAATTAGCTAATTTGCGAACTGTCTATTCTGTCTCAAGCAATCAGTATGATGTTTTTACACCATACATATCATATCACGTCAGCCAGTAGGAAATTACTCACCTTGGTCTTGGTCGCGCTAGTCATAACATCTTTGAATGTTCAGTCTGCTCGCGCCCAGGAGCTATTACCTCAGTCGCCCGCATTTTCAACGGGAACTCAGGCCACAGATGACGTAAACCAAGGTTTCACAGTGCCTGCCAATAAGTCAGTGGCTGTAACCAAAACTACAATTGAAAATAAAACGCAGAATGTTAAGGCTCAGTCAGTTTCCGAAAAGCCTCAGACAAGTTCGTCTGAAGCCAAGTATACTAAAGTCGTAGAAATGACAGCCTATACGTCCAGCGTCGAAGAGTGCGATGACACGCCTTTTATTACGGCTGATGGATCGCATACGCGTTGGGGCATTGTTGCTTCAAACTTCTTGCCCTTCGGAACCAAAATTCGTATTCCCGACTATTTCGGTGACCAGGTTTTCGAGGTTCACGATCGCATGAATAAGCGCTTCTCTAACCGCGTTGATGTGTGGACGCCTACCAAAAAGGAAGCTTTCCAATTCGGTAAGCGCACCCTAAGGATTGAGGTCTTGTAAAAGACAATTAAAACCCCCGCAAGGGGGTTTTTGGTATGGAGGGATTTATTCCTCTTCGATTCTCCCTTATCCATCCTTCGTCCACCTTCGCCAAAGCTCTGGCGGACTACGGCTGGCAGGTAAGGGAGACTTTAACGTACTGGTATTGACAGTTCAGGGAATTTGAAGTAATAAAGACACGCACATCTTCACCTATAACCCGACCAACGCGGAGGCATGGAAATGAACAAGGCTCTTGATTTGATCGATAACACGGATAGATTGCTCGCTGAGGCTGACGAAAACCTCAAGGCGCTTGAAGCCATGAAGGTCGATAGCAGGCTCGACGTGCTCCAGGCTCTTGTTGCCAAGTACAAGGCATTTTCGCAGACGCTTGGTCAAAAGAAGCTGGAGTTGCTTGTGGCTTTGATACAACTTGCGTTGACCATTGGGAAGGATGAGAGCATGGGCCGTCATTTTTCCACCAAAATGATCGGTCGACCCATTAACTCGAACCATTCTTCCTTGGATGACTTTTGTGGCAACATCGATTATCGGGCATTCTGCGAGGGAATCCTTGCGAGTTTGGGAAAATATCTTAGGGACACCCCAGAAACCCATAAGGCGGAGAGGCAGGCCCTTGAGTCGCTGATGAGCGAGTATAAAGATTTGTTCAAAGGCAAGGCCAAGGGAAAGTGATGGGGATCGTCTAGACCGGTTCTCTCTACAAAGAGGGCCGGTATTTTTTATAAGGCAAAAAAGTAGAGACGTTGCATTGCAACGTCTCTACTTTTTTGGAGGCGTGAGTGGGAATCGAACCCACAATTCAGGTTTTGCAGACCCGTGCCTTAGCCATTTGGCTATCACGCCACGCCCGTGATGTTATCAAGTCATTTAGGAATAGTCCAGCCTTGAGTTTTAGGCATTCTGAGGGTAAGCTATTGCCCATATGTTGATCTTCGGCCACCGCGGCATGCCGAGCAATAAGGTTACAGAGAATACGCTCATGTCTTTTTTGCAGGCTGTGCAAGCCGGAGTAGATGGTATTGAGTTTGATGCGCGCTGTTCCAAAGACGGGGAACTGGTCATTATCCATGATGACACTTTAGTGCGCGTGGCTGGTGATGCGCGGCGCGTGGAAGACTTGACGCACAAGGAATTGCAGGCGATCTTATTGCGCGGGGCCGGCAATATCCCGACTTTGAATGACATCACGACTGCCATACCTGCAACTGTCCAGCTGGATATTGAGATCAAAGATCTAAAGGCCACGGAATTGATAATCGCCAAGCTCAAGACCAGTGCTGGTTTGCGCGAGCGCACAATCATCTCGTCTTTTCACGTTGAAGCTCTGCGCCAATGTCTGCAAGAAGTGCCGGATGTGCGCCGCCTGGTTTTGGTCCGCGCCTGGTCTTTGCGCAACAGCACTGTGTGGCAAGATGTTTTTTCTGTTCTGCCTTGGGGCATTGGCACGCGCATCGGCTCGTTGAATGAATCAAGAATCCGCTGGTTAAGATCCAAGGGTGTGCAGGTTGCCTCATATGAGGATCGTTCGCCAGTACGTGCAGCCAAAAAGATGGCAGTTCTTGGCGTTGATTTAGCAATTACGTATCGACCGGATGTGTGTAAGGCTAGCGTACAGGACTAACTCTATCTAAATCTTTCCCTTATCCCAAGGGAAAGACTTCAATTAATTAGTGACACACTCCTTCCCTTGAGGTAAGGGAAGGACAGGCTTGTCGTTCCCGCCAAAGGCGGCCTAGTAGAACGACGAGCCAGGATGAGTTAGTCCTGTACGCCAATCTTTTTAGGTGGTAGTTTATTTGCATGAAAAAAGCCTTGATTTTAGATGCGAATGCGCTCTTGCATAGGGCCTGGCACGCGCTCCCGCCCATGACCACGCCTAAAGGAGTGGTGGTTAATGCTGTGTATGGCTTTGCATCTGTTTTGATCAAGATCCTCCAGTCTGAACATCCGGATGTGTTGGCCGTGTGTTGGGACACGCCCGAACCGACGTTTAGACACGAAGCTTTTAAGGCTTATAAAGCTCAGCGCGAAGAACAGCCTGATGCTTTTTATAATCAGATCCCTTTGGCGCAAAAAGTTGTTGAAGTCTTGGGCGGCACAAATGCGGAATTGCCTGGGTTTGAGGCTGATGATCTTTTAGGCACTCTGGCGACTAGACTGGAAAAGAGCGGGCACGAGGTCTTGATTCTGACTGGAGATAAGGATGCTTTCCAGCTTGTATCCCCTGCTATCAGCGTCATGTCCTTCAAAAGAGGCGTGAGCGAAACTGTTTTGTATACGCCAAAGACTTTGGTGGAAATCACAGGCCTCAAGCCAGAGCAGATCGTGGACTATAAGGTTATGCGCGGCGATCCATCTGATAATGTACCTGGCATTAAAGGCATTGGCGAGAAAACAGCGACTGAGTTGCTGCAAAAGTATGATGACCTGAAGGGTATTTTTATTGCCGCGCATGATCCTAAGAGCAAAATGGCAGATGGCGTGCGCAGTAAGTTGATTGGCGGCGAGGCTTTGGCCAAGGAGCTTGAGCCCATTATGAAGATCGTGACTGATGCGCCGCTTAAAGTTGCTGAAAAGGACTTGATCAGGCGCCCGGTCAACCAACAAGAGGTGCTGGATCTCTTCAGCGAGTTTGGATTTAAGTCGCTTGTGTCGCGCATTATCTCGAAACCACCAACTGACAAGTTACAAGTTACAAGTTACAAGAGTGGCAAGGTATCAAAGACAAAATCCAAAGGAGAAATCAATGTCCTGGAAGTTAAGGATCTGAATAAGTTTGTGGAGTCTGCAAAAAAGGACGCGAAGGTCTATGTTTATTTGCCTGAAACGACCCAGGAGTCGCTGTTTGATGATTTGCCGGTCTTGGTCTTGGGGACTGATGAGGCTGTTTTGAGCGTGACCAAGAATCAGCTGACAGCGAACAAAAAATTGATCGCAAATGTCTTGGCTGACGAAACAATCGTCAAATCAGGCCATGGTCTTAAGCTCGTGTGGCATTGGGCAGATCGCGAAGCCATGGAATTGAATGGCATTGGTTTTGATATGGAGATTGCGGCCTATCTTTTGGCAGCTGGCGAGCGCGGGCATGACCTCAATACTGTTTCAGCCATGTATTTGCACAAAGTGCCGCAAGCCAATAACCCGGCTGAGATGATTGGCACGCTGATTAAGCTGGAAGATGCTTTAGTTGAAGAGCTGAAGTCCAGGAATCTGACCAATATCATGGAAAAGATCGAAATGCCTTTGCTCCCTGTTTTGGCTAAGATGGAAAAGCTGGGCATTAAGATTGACCGCGCGTATCTCAAGGACTTGTCCAAGGAACTCCAAAAAGAAAAGAAGATTTTGGATGATAAAATGCAGGCTATTGCTGGCGAGCCATTCAATCCTTTGTCGCCCAAGCAACTTTCCAAGGTCTTGTTTGAGACGCTCAAGATTTCCACCAAGGGCATTAAGCATGGCAAGACTGGCATCTCCACTGCATCAGCCGAGCTGGATAAGATGCGCGGCTTGCATCCAATCATTGAGTTGATTGAGCAATATCGCGAGTTGTCCAAACTACTTTCAACATATATTGATGCTTTGCCGCTTTTGGCTGATAAAGACGATAGAGTCCACACCACATTTAATCAGGCTGTGACAGCCACAGGGCGTTTATCATCATCAGACCCGAATCTGCAGAACATTCCAATCAGGACAGAGCTTGGGCGCAAAGTCCGTCGTGCATTTGTTGCATCCAAGAGCATGGTCTTGCTTTCGTGCGATTATTCGCAGATTGAACTCAGGATTGCGGCTGCCTTATCCAAAGACGTGAAAATGCTAGAAGCTTTTGAAAAAGGCCAGGATATTCATACTGCCACGGCCGCTAGCATTTGGGACTTGGATCCAAAGAAGATCACGAAAGAACAGCGCCGCGTGGCCAAGGCTATTAACTTTGGTTTGATTTTTGGCCAAGGCCCCCAAGGTCTCGCACGCTCCGCAGACATTTCATACGAAGAAGCGCGCGATTTTATTGACCGCTACTTTGCCGCGTTTTCTGGCATGCGCGAATGGATGGAATACAGCAAAGCTATTGCATCCAAGCGCGGATTTGTTGAAACGCTTTTTGGTCGCCGCCGTCCCCTTCCAGAGATCAACTCTCCTTTAGCACAGGTGCGCGCGCAAGCTGAGCGCATGGCCATTAATATGCCAGTGCAAGGCACAGAGGCTGACTTGATTAAAATGGCCATGATCAAGATTGACCAAGTTTTGCCCAGTGCTTTCCCAGACGTGAAAATGCTCTTGCAGGTGCACGATGAATTGGTGTTTGAGTTGCCCAAGGACCAGGTCAAGAAAGTCGCGCCAGTTGTGGTGGATATAATGCAAAACATTGAAAAGATCGGTTGCCCGATCGTGGTTGACACAAAAGTCGGTGAAGACTGGGGCGAGATGGAGTGATTTATTTCCCCTTCGATTCCCCCTTTATTAAAAGGGGGTTTTAGGTTCCCCTCTTCAAACCGAGGAGGGGCGAGGGGTGGTCTACAAACCCTTGACATTTTGGCAGAAAAAGAGTATGTTGCTTGATTGCGATGCACATTCAGGAAAACTCAGAGAAAGGGTATGTCCATGTCTATCCAGGAAATCCTACTCACCAAGAAACAGCCCCTCGTTCTTTCCATGGACTTCAACGGAGGCGGATGTGAAACTAGCTGCTATGAAGTCGCAGCGACGGCGGTCAATTTTCTTAGAGCCGGGGGCGAGAGGGTTAATGTGCTCGTTAGCCACGTAGAAGGCGACGACGAGACTGAAGTTCTGCTTCATGTCTTCAAGCTCGCTATTGACTCGCTGAGCACTGACGAGTTCGATACGGATCATGATGACAACACCCTGGATATCCTGGGCATCATGGTCACGTTCACACCTGCGAGTAAGGGCGAGAAGGATAAGTGAAGTTCGTTGCTCGCCATCAATCGATGACGGGCTTTTTTGTTTACGTAAGAGACTAACTCTCCCCAACCCCTCCCTTAACCCAAGGGAGGGGTCTATCAAACTTCTTAATCAGTCCTTCCCTTGTCGTAAGGGAAGGATTTAGGAAGAGTTAGTTCTATGAGCTTGCCTCTCTGTTGCCCTCGGTTTAACATCTCACCATGCTTATAATCTGCTGCGGGCCGGACAACTATTTAGCCAGGCAAAAATCACGCGAACTAGTCGCGGCTTTTAAGCAAAAGCATGATCCAAAGGCTTCATCTATTGAACAGTTGGAGGGCCAGAATCTTTTAAAAGACATTTTAGGCAAGCTCTCAATCCCCTCTTTGTTTGCCAGCAAGAAGATGCTCAAGTGCGAGCGCTTGTTTGATAAGATGGTTATTGCGCAAGCGCGGCAATTAGAAAAAGCCATAGAACGCGATGCTGACCAAACAGTGGTTTTGGATTTTGAGGACAAGAAACCAGCAGAAAAAAATCTTGGTGTATTTAAGGATAAAGGCCTTTTTGTATATGAATATCTAGGTTTGACAGGCACTTTATTGCTCAAGCAGGTTCAATCAATGTGCCAAAAATACGGACTGCCCATGACTTGCGCGCAAGACTTGATAAGTGAGTTTGATAATGATTTATGGGCAATTGATACAAGTCTGCAGATGCTGAGGATTGATAGCTCGCCTAATCAGGAGCATTTATTAAAGCAAATGGATAATGTTTTTCAGATCTCAGACATGTATTTGGATGGTCGTGCGCAATGGAAAGAATACTCGCGCGAGCTTGAGCCGCAAGAGTTCATGAGCGTGTTGCTGTCACAGCTTAGATCATGGACGCGCATCAAAGCTGGCCAGACAGAAGGTATTCATCCGTTTGTGCAAAGGAAGTTAGGACAAAGAAAAATACCCAATGCAGGGCAAATGGCTAAGCAGATTATCCGCGCTATTGCTGCTTCGCGCCAGTCCTTGGCAGTCGGAGATGAGGTAATGCAATTGATTTGACTTGATCCCCTTCCCTTCAAAAAAAACACAGGCCTGAGCCTGTTATTTTTTTGTTGCCATGAGTTTCATGAGTGCTGATTTCTTGCGTCTTGAGCGGTTCTCTGAGATTACGTGCTCTTTTGCGGCCTTATCAACCATTTTTTGGAATTGTAAAGCAGTCTTTTTTGCCTCTTCAATATTTCCAGAGACAATCAGCTCATTGCAGAGCTTAAATAGCTGTTTCACCCGGGTCTTGATCCGGATATTGTGCTGGGTCCTCTTCTTGGTTTTGCGCAATTCTTTAATTGCAGACTGCTTATTTGGCATATAGTGATGGTATAATAGGCTTACTTGGCACACTTGTCAATTGGATTTGGGGTTACGAATTACGAATACGAACGAATATACGAATTCGTACATTCGCGTACAAATTCGTAATTCGTATCCACATTTGACGATTTTACTGGGTTGCGATATTATAATTTCGCTTTACTTAGGGAAAAATAAGAGTACTTAAGTATTTTACGACGCATGTTCCCATAGTTTAAAGGATAAAACGAGGGATTCCTAATCCCTTGATGGTGGTTCGATTCCGCCTGGGAACACCACAAGTGTTTCACGTGAAACATTCCGTGAAACCTTCTGGGCCGATAGCTCAGTTGGTAGAGCGCTGCATTCGCATTGCAGAGGTCGGGGGTTCGAATCCCCCTCGGTCCACCATAACAAAATCCGCCAAATGGCGGATTTTGTAATTACCAAATTAGAATTACCAATTACCAGTGTTTCACGTGAAACATTTTCGTTTTAGATCAAGCTTACAGAATGTTTCACGTGAAACATTCTGGTTTGGCAGGATGTTTCACGTGAAACAAAAATAGCTACATGAGTAGCTAGGTAGAAGGTGTGACAAGGTAAACTGGCATTGAGTACGGTGCATCAGCCTCAGACATGCTGGTTAGGCAGATAGATTTTCCGTGAGGCATGACGTAGTCTTCCCCGTTCTCATTGAAAAACGCATCGTTGGAGGTCTTTTTGAACATCTGATAGACTTTGTGCCATTGATCATTATCTTTTGGTACCAGAATGTATACTGAACCGAGAGCCAGCTCGCCGAACGTCGTGGGGCTGGAAGCCTTAATCAATAACATCGCTTGCTCGTATGAAAGTACTCCATTTAAATGAGAACTCATGGTTTTCTCCTTTTTTGTATTGCTAAGCTTAGGTTTTGTTCCAAGTCCTGTCAATCATAGATAAATGTTTCACGTGAAACATTGCCCGTCAGGTTTGGCTTTGAGAATGTTTCACGTGAAACATTTGGGTGAAGCAGAGTGTTTCACGTGAAACAAAAGAGCTGCAGAGAGAATCCGCAGCTTTAGACTGGCTATTTGATTAGTATGACTGGTCTAGAACCGAGAACATCTATGATCTTGCGATTCCTAACTCGCTTTGCTTTGCCGTAAGATCCAGTCAGATTGCCCTGAGTTTCTTGTCCAGGCTCCTTTACTGGCTCAACCTTTCTGTAAAGGTCCTGAGCGCACCTAAATCTTGTGTCAGTAGCACCTTCTTCTGGCTCTGGAAGAAAGATGAATTTCTGACCAACCTCAAGCTCGTCAAAGGCTAGAGTTTCAAACAGGTCAGCTGATCTGCCCATCCATTTTTCGCGGAGTTTGATTGCTGTTTCTGAGGCCATGACTACCCTCCTTGTGTAATAGTTTTTTACTCGCAATTGAATGAGTGGTCAAGGAGACGCGGAGGAGAATGTTTCACGTGAAACATTGAATAAGATATTTTACGACACGATATTCTGTTAATCACCAATTCAGAAGATACAATTTACAAATAATTATCAATTTACTAAATCACCATGCCCGAGTTCGCTCATATTTTTAGGGATGAAGATTAGATTATTGGTCATTTCTTGATTATTGTATCTTCGAAATTGGTGATTATTGACATTTATTTATTAATTATGTAGTCTAAGCGCATTAATTATACGGTCTCCCGGGCTTCTGGGGGATTCGTGGACCTGGCACCTGAGGAGTTGGTCTGATTCGACTGGATCACACTGATTAATTAGTTGCCAACAACTATGTTGGACCCGAAGAAAAAGCAGTCCGTAATCGCTAAGTTTAAGACCCATGCGACAGACACGGGCTCACCCCAAGTGCAGATCGCAATCTTGACCGAAGAGATCAAGGATCTGACTGAGCACTTAAGGTCGCACAAGAAGGACTTTTCGTCACGCCGCGGTTTGATCAAAAAGGTAGGGGAACGCAGGCGCTTGATGAAGTATCTGAAGCGCGAAGATGCCAAAGCCTACGACGAATTGATGAGCAAATTGAAGGTATAACAAAAAGCCCCACCCGGGGCTTTTTAAGACTTTGTTGGACTGGGTTATTTAGTAGGGACAGGTCGCGACCTGTCCCTACAGGGCCACTTGGCAAAACTAGGTTACCAACATTGACTGTAAGCAAATGGGGGAATACGATTAAATAACGGAATTTTTCAATACTAACAATATTTTTATGATTAAAAGACCTTCACAGAGAGTCGCTGTGCTGATTGATACGCAGAACATGTATCACTCGGCCAAGCATTTGTATGATGCAAAACTGAATTTCCCGGCCATTGTGCGCGCCGCAACAGAGGATCGCCAGCTTGTGCGCGCTATTGCGTATGTTGCCAAGTCAAAGACTGGTGAAGAAATGGCATTTTTTGAAGCATTGGTCGGCGGCGGCATTGAATTGCGCGTCAAAGACGTCTTGGAGTTCTCCAGCGGTGTCAAAAAAGCAGATTGGGATGTGGGCATGGCCATTGATGCAGTAAAACTGGCTGAAAAAGTAGATGTCATGATCCTCTTTACTGGCGATGGTGACTTTGTACCTTGCGTGGAATATCTCCAAGCTCGAGGAGTATTGGTTGAGGTCGTGGCTTTTGGTCAATCAACCAGCTCAGAACTCCGCGGCGCTTGTGATTTATTCTTTGATATTGCTGAGCAACCAGATCAGTTTTTGATTAGGGGCGCTAGCTCGCATGGCCAATTGGCTAAGAGAAGGCCGCCTAAAAAATAGACGATAGCTTTTAGACGATAGACAATAGCTTCAGGCAGATAATTCGTACAAGCGTAGCGTATAAAAAAGGCCCGGCTAAATAGCTGGGTTTTTGAGTAGTGCGAGTCGATGAGTCGGCTCTAGACAGCGTCCTGAGCACTCGGAGCGACTTGGACGTTGATGTTGTCTGGCGGCCAAACATGCCCGGGGATTACTGGCATACGACCCGTGATCAAGCGCCACTCGCCGACAGGGAAGAAGTAGGTGCGCTTACCTTCGTCGCCGCGGTCAATGTGAACAAAGCAAATGACATTGAGAGGGAGCTTGAATCGCTTGATTTCATTCTTCATCTGGACCTTAGCTCTTGCGAGCAGGTCCAGGACTTGAGCTAGGCTGAGGTTAGCCATCTTTGCCGCGCCGCAGGGAGCGTGGGCATACAGGGCAATGGTCTCAATGTCCTTGAGCGAGTGGCTCAGGAAGATGTCTTCAACCAACTGGGCGCCGTATTGGCCTCTACTCAGAGGGGTGTTGTCCGGGATGACGAGTGCTCCACCCATGCGTGTGAGAGCATGGACTCGTGGCCAAGGCATGTGCCGCAGGCAGACTTCGGCCAAATGGCCATACATGTCCGCGAATTGATCACCATCAGAACAGCACGTGAGTATCATGCCCTTTCTGGCTTGTTCTGGCGGGATCTTGTCTGGCAAGACTCCCTTCAGGATCTTCCGACTGAGAAGGTAATTGTAGGTTCTTCTGTCCTCGGCACTGAGTGCGCTCATGTCTCCTCCGTACTGATGGGGGGTTGAAAGAGAGTACAAGGGCAATATTTAACCTCTTTCAAGCAGAACAGTCAAGCTTGCCATTTTGATCGCCTAACAAGTTATTCACATTGTGGTTGAGGATTTGAATGCCTGAAAAATATCTCAACCCACTTCTTTTTTCTTTCTTCTTGAGTCTGTATTAATATATAAGCAGGGCAAAAAAGCCCGTGGTTGTTTTATAAAAACAAATGTCGCGATCTTTTCTTAAAATTTATTTGATTGCCGGGATGCTCATTTCGGCAGGTTTTTTGTTTTCAAATGCAAAACCAGCTTTGGCTATAAGTTGCCCATCAGGCGGCGATAATGTCACGATAGCCGCGAGTTGTAATTTTTCTTTGGGTTCAACTTATGTTTTTACTGGCACTCTAACAATCCCTGTTGATGTTGTCGTGAGCTCTAATTTCAGTTCGGAACTGGCTCCTCCGGTAGAAATCCAAGCAGATTCCATTGTAATCAATGGATCCATTAATACTGATGGCAAGGGTTTCCCTGCAGGGCAAGGCACAGGAGCGGGAGGAGTGGATAGTGGCGGCAGTTTTGGCGGCTCTGGCGGCGGGGCATCGCCGGGTATTACATATGGCAACCCACAATCACCGAATCGGCTTGGCTCAGGCGGTGCAAACGGAGCTGGCGGTGGCTCAATTAAATTAGTCGCCAATACTGTAACAGTAAATGGTTCAATTACGGCTAATGGCCAAAGCGTAACTCGCTCTGATCCAGCACCTTGGACAGGCGGAGGATCTGGCGGTTCCATTTGGATTATTGCAGCAGGCGAGTTTAGTGGATCAGGTGATTTGATAGCTGACGGAGGCGGAGCGGCTACGAGTGGATCTGGCGGCGGCGGCAGAATCAAAGTAACCGCAAATACGTATTCTTTCACTGGAACAATGTCTGCCAATGGTCCACCCCCAGATGCCTACACTGGCACGATTGTCGTAGATATCCCTACGCCGACCATCACTGCCCTGACACCGCATTCAGCAACACAGGGAACGTCTCCAGGCACGATTCTCATCGATGGAACGAATTTTGAAAGCGGCGCAACAGCACAATTG
>CAZPAP010000001.1:0-8195 GCA_964584725.1 uncultured Gammaproteobacteria bacterium | reverse complement strand
TGTACCTGTTTTTGGAACTTCTGGGCCGCAAAGCATCACAGTCTACAATCCACTAAGCAATAAAACATCAGATTCATTTAATTTTAATGTCATCAGTCCAAATAATCCTTTACCTGTTCTAGATGGAATCACGCCTTCTACCAAGGCTGTAAATGATGCTGATAAAACAATCCAACTTTCTGGTTCAAACTTCATGGCAACCTCTCAGGTTTTTGTAGATGGAGGCGAGAGATCCTTTACATTCGTGAACTCGGGTTCGTTGACAGTCACTTTACAGACATCTGATCTGTTGACTCCTGGAACAAAAGCAGTAACAGTAAAAAATCCAGTGCCAGGCGGAGGCACGTCCAATGCTTCCAACTTGACTGTATATGTGACCGGCGGTTCTGGTGGAGGCGGCGGCGGAGGAGCGGGTGCAGGTACTCCAACAACAAGCCCTGTCACATCGTCTTTGATACCTTTGGCTGGATATGGGAAGGCTTTGAGCCAAAACAGCATACGTTGGTATTACTCATCAAAACTCGCGAACATCACTGGTTTTAGGCTGGAAAACGCAGCAGACAATTCTGTGCTTGCCACCACCACTGATGTGGCTGCCAGATATTTGGATGAAACAGGATTAAACGCCTCAACCACATACTGCAACAGACAAATCCGGGCTGTCAGTGATGCTGGCTTGTCGCCTCTGGAGACTGCTTCGCTTTTTCCATGTGCCACAACCAAACAAATACCGATGGCAACGTCTACGGAGTTTGTGGTAAGTCCAATCAATATCCTGAATTTAGGCATTGAGGACGTATCATTAGGCTGGACCAATCGATCAGTCCCACTCGGGCAAGGCAGGATGTATGGTTTTTATCTGCCAAGTTTGAATTCCTGGGTCATACCATCTTCCACTCAACCTGCTTCTGTTTCGCCGACCCATTTCCAAGGATCTGATGCAACAGAATATAAGCTTGGACCAAAAGCATATTATAAGAGCATTGAAGCTTGGGGATCTTCTTTCAAGATACTGAGTTTGGAATCCGACACGCCATATAGATTCTCGATCGTCGGCTCAAGCGATTCAGGCGCCTCAGGCAACACAGTCTGGCAATTCACTGCCACTACATCAAGGGGCGAAATGAAATTCGAAGGCCAGATGGAATTGATATCTACATCCACTTCAATTATACCGACTGCTTCCACGACGCTTGGGATTGTCGGAAATACAGCTGGTCGCGCTTTCCCGTCCCTGGGGTCTTTAGCGGCCATTGGCATGCTTGCCTTTGTAGTCAAGCATCGCAAACATGGATTAAAGAATTGCCTGAAAGGATTGGTTAAAGTCGTGACATGCCCCAAGCCAAAGGAATCTCTCAAGGTGGTGATGGCCAAAAAACAGGTCAAGAAAGTGGATGCACTGCATACAGGGTTGCATCATGTGACAATGGTCGCCTTGTGGCTGGCTTTTGGCGCAGCCATGCTCAAGGTGGCTGTAGCAGGCATCGGCATAGTCTCGGCGCCTCTTGTTGTCTATAGCGCAGGCGGGCAACAAGTGACAGTCATGACTTACCAGATGAACTTCAAGAATATCGGAACCAAGACTGCGAAGAACGTGGATATAATCGATCCTATTCCTGCGGGCACAGCGTATTATCCAGGATCTTTGCAGGTAGATGGCGCAAACCAGACTGATGTGGAAGACACTGATAATGCCTGGTATTCAGCTAGCCCGGCCCAAGCACGTTTCCATTGGGATGCGGTTGCGCCCGGAGTAACGCATACAATGAAGATGAGTATCTATTTGTTGAGCGGAACAACGGCCAGCCAAGTAGATAATTCAGCTTACATGCCCCCGCCGAATAATGCAGACCCAGGCACTCTGCCTTTTTATATCAATGAACAATCGATCTGCGGCAATGGAAAGATCGAGATCAAGCGTGATGCCCAGGGCAAAGCCATAACATCAAACGGCCAGATAGTTTGGGAAGCTTGTGATGATGGCGCGAATAACGGCAAAGGTTATGGCTGGTGCGATTCAAGCTGTTCAGCTGTTGATTTGCCGCCAACCAATCTTTGCGGCAACAGCAAGATCGACTCATGGGTCAACCTAAAGACAGGTCAGACATATAAAGAGACTTGCGACGAAGGCGCACTGAATGGCCAGCCAGGTCATTGCAATGCACAATGTGACGGCAAAGTGGCCTTACCTCCGCCCAAGAAACCAGTACCTCCCAAGGAAATAGAAAAAGTTCCGGAGTCTGCAGAAAAACCGACCACGCCAGCAGCTTCAGGCTCAGCTACTACCACGACTCCAGTGGCAGCAACAACAACCGCGCCAGTGCTGGAGGCGACCACGACAGTAATCATTTTGCCGCAATTCACGACAACTACAGTAATAGCAGAAACGCCAACAGCTTTATCGTCCATCAGCGATTCTGTGACAAAGGGAGTGAATAGAATAACGAATGTATTGTCTGCTCCTGCGGTCGAGAGCACTGTAATTCCTACAATCGGCTTATTGGCCGTACTGAATATCGCTTCGTCTGCTGGCTGGGTTTCGCTGTTCAATTATCTATACTATATATTTACCCAGCCTATTATTCTGTTGTCTAGACGCAAGCGGGCTAAATACGGAGTCATATACAATAGTTTGACCAAACTGCCGGTTGATTTGGCTGCTGTGCGCCTTAAAGACTCTTCGGGCCGCATAATCCAGACAAAAGTAACTGATAAGCAGGGCAGATATACTTTCCTGGCGAACAAAGGACAATTCTCTCTGGACATTTCAAAGACAGGCTATGTTTTCCCCACATCTTTATTGGTCGGTAAGGCCATGGATGTTGATTATGCGGATTTGCTGACTGCCAATAAGATCACTTTGCCTGCACCGGCCGCTATATCGAAAAATATCCCGCTTGATCCTAAGGAGGATAAGCGTTTGCCTGCACAAATCAAACGCAAGGCCATATTGCGCGACGTGCAAGGCACTGTCGCTGGCCTGACCACCCTGCTTTCTGTCGGAGCCGTGATTCTTGTACCGACCTATGAATACATGGGCTTGGCTTTGTTCCAGCTTGTGACATACTTGGTATTCAGCCGCTTGGCATACCGCAAGCCAAAATCATTCGGAGTAATCAAAGATGCCAAGTCCGGCAAAATAATCAAAGGCGCAGTTGTCCGCATCTTGGACGCACAGTTCAATCGCGTACTGGAGACCCAGGTCACGGATTCAGAAGGCCGCTATGCTTTCTTGGTGGGCAAAGGCAAGTTCTATATCACTGTGAACAAAGAGGGCTATGCCCAAACCAAGAGCGATGTCCTGGATTACTCCAGCGGCAAGGGTTCAATGGTGATCGATAGGGGGATACGGTTGTCACGCGCATAAAAAAAACATTTATGTTAAACTGTGGTCATGCGTTTTTTGTTTTGTTTGATATTGATTGTCGCATGTCTAGGCCAGGGCGCACAGGCCATGACCAGCACGAATTATATTGTTAATTGGGATTCCATCAATTCAGGCGGAACTGATTTTGGCACGTCCACGAATTACAGGATGCACGATACTATCGGCGAACAAGCAGTCGGATATTCGACGAGCACGAATTATCGCATGCAAGCAGGCTATCGCCAGGCTGAAAACATCGTGCCAACGCTTAAATTCAATTTAGGCGTGCAGGAAAACGGATCACAGACCGCGTACACCTCAATCTCGACTACGACCAGACAAGTGGTTTTGGCTTCTACCCTCGGTTACTCAACAGGCTCATTCATCGGCGTAGTGGAAGACGTCGGCTTGGCTCAAAAATTCGTGGTCGGTAAAATATCAGGAATCACGGGCAATACGATTACAGTCGATAATTGGGAGGGCATGGTAACCAGCATCTCAGGTACGCCTGTTGGGGGCAATGATTTCGCTTACCGCATGAACGGGCATAATCTGCAGTTCGGAGTATTGGACTCAGCAACCCCAAAAACTGGCATTGTCGTGACCGAGGTCGCCACATCTGCTTTAAGCGGCTACACGCTCAAAATACAATCAGATGGATATCTCAGGACTTCGGCCATCCAACATATAATGGATGTGACAGACGGTACTGTTAGTTTAGGCTCAGAAGAATACGGAGCCAGGGTTTATGGAACCATGGCCTCGAGCACGGGCTTGGATTTTGCGGTGAGCTCGACGAAAAGGACTGTCCAGGAGGGTGTTGGAGCAGCAAGTGATGAGAGGATCGGCATGGTTTATAAATTGGCTATAATAAACGGAACCCCTGGCGGGAGCTATAGCCAAATCGTCAGATACTTATTAACACCAAGATTTTAGCCAAAATCAATTCGGCATAGTAAAATGTTTTATGTGGGTATGAAAGGATATTTTTTCAGATTTTTTACATTCCTAATACTTTTAAGTTTGGCCGTTTCTATGATTCCGGCCGATGCTTCAGGCGTGGCAATCACCGCAGTCACTGCATCATCAAACAATGGCGAAATCGATGCAGCAGCAACCACTGGTTATGCCACAACCACCTTGTATTGGCATTCAACTGGAAATTACGGCAATGCAGACACCATTACCTTGACCGTGGCTTGGAGCGGGGCTGGAGCCCCAAGTTCAACTTCAAATCTGTTGAATTGTACGCCAGCGACAACTACTGCATTCGGGTCTACCGGGTCTTTCACGTCTTTGGGTTCAGGCACAGCGATCTGGACTTTTACGGCTCCGGTGACAGGGCCTAAGACCGGCGGTTTGTGCGTCAGGGTACCGGTAACCACAAATGGCGCTGGTGCGCTTACGACCCAGAATTTTTCTGAAGCAATCCTGTCCTCGGGTACGACCATTGATTACGGAGCAGCCATGTTTTATGTGAATGGAGGCAATGATGTGACCGTGACAGCGACTGTGCCTGCTACTTTATCTTTCATGATAACTGATCCGGCAAACCTGACCACTGAAAAACATACTTGCGCGCTAGGCACGCTGACCTCTGCGGCCGTGTCTTCATGTTCATATAGGCTGAAAATACAGACTAATGCCAAAGCAGGGTACACGGCCCAAGTCGGTGCTGATCATGATTTTGCGACAGGCGCAGCCACTATGACCAATATCGGTGCAGGCGGCACGATTACGGCTGGCACTGAAGATTATGGCGCGGCCATGACCGTAGCCACAACTGGCGGTCGCAACCCGGGTACAGGCGTATTTGACCAGCCAGCCGTGGCTCAAGCCGGTTATACTATAAATGATTTTCCGATCCCGACTGCTTTCACGAACTTTGTCGCATATACTGCGCCGTTTGTAGTCACATCAACCACAGCCTTTACCCAGACAAACCTAGTGACGCACAAGGCGGCTATCAGCGGCGGTACTGGGTCAGGCAATTATACTCAGCATGTCACTTACAGGGTTACAGGTTCATTTTAAGGGGCGTGATATCTTATGATTAAGTCTGCCAGGAAAATCGCATTATTGGCACTTGTGGCCAGTTCTTTTTTATTTTGCTTTCAGGCCAAGGCAGTCGTGATTTCTCCGGTCATTATCGATCATTATATACAGCCGGGCAGGGCAGTCACCGGAAAGATCTCTTTGACCAATGACCGCGACGTACCGATTGTCTACTACGTGTCAGTCCAAAGGTTCATGGCAGAGGGCGAGGAAGGTGACCAAAAGTATTTGCCTGAAACAGATATCGCAGGCTTGCCGTCCTGGTTCACGTTTTCGGAAAAGAACTTCGTGGTTCAGCCCAAAAAGACAAAGGATATAGTTTATACTATTTCAGCTCCGCTTAATGCAGAACCGGGCGGGCATTATGCTACAGTTTTCTTTTCCACGAGCCCAGAGGCTTTGGGTAAATCATCAGGCGTGGGTGTGACAGCTAAAACCGGTGCAGTTTTTTTGGTCAGGATCGCCGGAGAGGTAAAAGAGAGCGCTAACATAGAGTCTTTCACGGTCAATCAAGGCATCTTCAGCCATTTGCCAGCCATGATGAGCCTAAGGATAAGGAATACAGGCAATGTCCACTTCAGGCCAACGGGCACTTTGACTGTCAGGAATATGTGGGGCGGGATTGTGGCTAAAGTCCAAGCCAATCCGCGCAATGGCGCTGTTTTGCCGAACAGCATCAGGCGTTTGGATACGTGGTGGGCTAAATCAGACGAGATCGAACAGGGCGGATTCATTGCACAACTTAAAAATGAGTGGAGGAATTTTGCTTTTGGCCGTTACTCGGCTTCGGTGGATGTTAAATATGGGAGCCTGAACACCCCGCTTGAATCCAAGAGTGTTGCTTTTTGGGTTTTCCCTTGGAGGCTGACCTTGATCTTCGTGCTGTGTCTGATGATTGTTTTCATGTTGTTGAAGCTATACAACAAGTTGATCATCAATGCTGCATTGAAGGAGTCTAGGAAACGGTAAATATGTAATTATGTAGAGACGCCCCGGCGGGGCGTCTCTACCAATCAATGGGTGCGGATTGTATAATATATTTGTAGCTGTGCTTGCAAATTTTTTACATAAAAAATTCGTTGCCTTTGCCGTCTTGTTGTTGACGGTGTTTTCGTTGCTATCGCCAGCCTTGGCTGCTGTAAATACGGCTTATGACCTGATTTCCAGCCACAAAGTGACTGTTTCGGCCAACCATGAGATACACGTGCGCATAGCCAACGGCATTAATGCGCCAACAGATACGATGGTTTTGGATTTTACGGGCTTTTCCATCGGCAGTGTTGATGCGGGCGATGTAGATATCTTTCATGGGCCGGTCACTGGTGTTGAAACCGGTTTAGCGCATGCAGCCGCAGCTGGAATCGGAGTTTGGGGCGTTGGCATCGGCGTTGACCAGATCACGCTCACCCCGCCGACAGATGCCGGAGCAGGAAGCGTGCCAGCAGGGGATTGGTTTGTGATCAGGGTCGGTACTAATGCGGCAGGTGGTTTGCACCGGATGGTCAACTCAGTCGTGCCAACACAGGGCTTGGTGGATATTACCGGCGGTTTTGGCCAGATCTTTCAATTAGCACTGCCCATAATCACGGATGACAGCGTGGCCGTGACAGGCCAAGTCGGCACAATACCTCCTCCGCCCCCGCCTCCTCCACCACCGCCAGGCGGCGGCGCCACCAATCCAGTGATAACAAATATACAGGCCATCAATATCACTGATTCCAGCGCTAGGATCATTTGGGACACTGACCAAGGAGCAACTTCGGTTGTTGAATACGGCCTTACCAATGCGTATGGTCTTTCGCTTTCGAATTCTTCGCTTGTGTTTTCGCATGGCCTGGATCTGACGTTCTTGTCGCCAAGCACCACATATCACTTCAGGGTTTCGTCCACCAACCAGACCGGCAATCAGACAGTAAGCAATGACTATACTTTCACGACTCTGAATGCGCCGCCTTTATTGATTTCAAATGTCACCAGCACCTCCATCACTGATGTTTCCGCGATTGTCATCTGGGATACGAATCGGCCGGCCTCATCAGTCGTCGGATATGGTACAACGCCGAGCTTGGGGCTTTTGACGAGCGTGGCAGGCGATGTGACCCAGCACTCTATCGCTTTGAATGCTTTGCAATACAACACGACTTATTATTACCAGGTGTTTTCCCAGGATGCTTATGGGTCGGTTACTTCCAGTGTCTATACTTTTCATACTGCTGCGCATTTGGTGCCGCCGACCAATGTCCATTTGACTGCTACAGCGGGCGATGCGTCAGTGTTATTGCAATGGGACCACCCGCCTGAGCCTGATTTTGCAGGTGTGATCATCCGGCGGCGGACAGATGGCTATCCAACCGGGCCGACGGACGGGGATCTTGTTTACAATGGTTTGGCAGTAACGCATTTGGACCAGCCATTGATCAATGGCGTGACTTATTATTACGCGGCATATGCATATAATGTCTTCAACAACTATTCGTCCGGCGCTTTGGCTCATGCTACGCCCATTGGCTTGATAATCCCGCCGACACCGACTACAACTCCGCCAATACCTCCGACTCCGACCACAACCCCGCCCATTCCGCCGGTCATCCCACCGATCATACCTCCGGTTACTCCACCAATAATCCCTCCGACTCCGACTACAACCCCGCCCATCCCTCCGATGGTAGTGCCGCCGATTACACCGACAACAACCCCTCCGATAATCCATCCGACTCCAAAGACTACGTAGTACGGGCCCCCCGTTCAACCTTTGAACTACTTAATGGCCGCC